>CAZVXC010000023.1:0-3298 GCA_964631435.1 uncultured archaeon
GCCCTTAGGCGTTACTACTCTTCCATCCTTAGTTTTCTCAACGAATCCAGCTTTTTCGAGTTGTTGTAAAGCCTTTCTTATTATCGATCCGCTTCCTTTCCTGAACTTCTCCGGTTTAACTCCTCTGTTTTTCCTTCCACCGTATGCTGTTCTTAGCCTTTCAATACCGACCGGCCCGTTTACGTAAACCTTCCTGAAGATGGCGGCAACTCTAACAAACCACCAATCGGTCCTCTCAGGAGACCTCTCCTTATGCACTCCCGTCTTAACGTAATTCGCCCATGAGGGTGGCTTGAACTCATCCATCTCTTTCAACTTTTCAGCAACCCTTTCAATTAGCATCTCAGCCGGGACATCAAAGACCGTAGCCATACTTAACACCTCTTAAATGTCAAAACAAATCCTCTGAAATCTACAAGTTCTCCATTAACCTTAGATGCGATCTCTTTTGCTAAATCCCTCTTATCTCTCCCGCTTACGTTCCTAAAATTTCTCAGCATCTTAACCTTAACTATCCCTCTTTTTTCGAGGATACAATTTATTTCTCTCACCAAATTATCGCTAATTCCCTTTTTACCCACGTTGATCGTTACAATGTTATCCATGCTTCGCACTATGCTTGTGGTTTTAAAAATTTTGTGTGCTTATTTGTAAGCTCTCCTATATCTCTCTATTCTCATATCCTGAGTGAAGAACTCGCCACTGATGTGGCATAGAACTCTGCCAGTATCGATAACTTTGTCAAAAGCTTCGTCTTTAACATCCACGCACAGAACCCTGCCGATTATTAGAACATGGTCTCCCACATCAAAATACTTCTCAAGCTTGCACTCTATCCATCCGAGAGCCTCTTTGACTCTCGGCGGTTTCACAATTTTCGATTTCATCTCCGCCAATCCCGCTTTTTCAAGCTCGTTAACTCCGTATGGAAAATCTTTTTCGAGTATATGCATGACTTCGCCCAAATCTTTCCCAGCCACGTTAACAACGAATTCGCCGACTTTCTTAATGTTTATCCATGTGTCATGCTCAGGATCGGATGCGAACGCATAGAGCGGGGGATCAAAGCTTACGGGTGTGTTGAAGCTGAACGGTGCCGCATTAACCTCGCCATTTTCTGAGATAGTGGTTATGATGACCACAGGCCTAACGAGGAGTTTCGTGAATTGACTCGGTTTGAGTTCCATAGCATCACTTCTCCTTCAGAAATATAATATTTCCTCTCCCCTTCTTATACTTCTCTATCAGCCCTCTACGCTCTAAGTCAGTTAGAGCTAAGCTCAGCTTAGCCTCAGACCATCCGATTTTTTCTCTAAGCTCCTTTTGACTCGCTCTACCGCCGAGAGATTTTAATGTGCTTAGAAGCAGGGCTAAATCTTCGGGTAAGCTATCCTTATCCTCTTCAAATCTCTTTCGCTTTCTTCTCAGCCATAGGAAATAGAAGATAGGAGCGATTGCGACTAAAATTGGAATTAATATCAAAGCCGGATTTGTATTTTCGGTCTCGATACTGAAATTCGGCTCTGTCCAATTTATCTTCTGATTGAGATTCGGAAAGAGAATCAGATCAAGTCTGTAAGTGCCTTCTTCTTTCACAACAACGATCTCTTTACAAAACAAGCCATCGCTGTAAGCTGTTATCTCGTATGTGCCTATTGGAACGTTAAATTCGTAACTTCCGTTTTCAGCGACGATTCTCTGAATAGGCGTCGTATTTATCTCGACTACAGCTTTAACCTTCTTAAGTTCCCATGAGTAAACATCACCATATATGACGGCTGAACTTGCCGGAGATATCATCAGCAGTATCAGCGCAAATATTGCGATAAATCTCATTGAGAAACGTAGGCAAAATCTGTTTTTTAAGGTTTTTAATAAAGCTGAGAGGAGATAAGCGGAGGCTTAAAAGCTTATTAAGACTGAATAAAGGTTTTTAAAGTGTTGTAAAGCGTTTTAAAGCTTCTAATTTTGATAGCTCGAAAAAATGTTTATCTTATACGAGATGTTACGAGTTCTGAGGTGAGGAAAATGAGATGGGTCGTAATAGGTCTTGTGTTGCTGTTCCTGATAGCACCAGCGATGGCTAAGATGCCTTGGGAGAAAGTAACGCACGAGCCAATGAGGGTTAATCCTACTACTACTTTATCAAACATGAAACTGAATGAGACGCCAAATGTTAAACATCCGCATTCGAATAAGATGTCTTGGGGGAAGATAACGCATGAGCCAATGAAGACTAATCCTCCCAAGCCAGCTTTGCCAAATAAGAATTTGCCAAACGTGAAACCGAATGCAATGCCGAATGTAGAACATCCGCATCCGAATATAAGGCATTACGCTAAGCCTGAAATTGCAAGGATGCCGATGAAGAATTGGCAGGAAAGGATGAAGAGGTTGCATGAGATTGAAGAAAAGAGGAGCGAAATTAGAGAGAGAATTAAAGAAAGGATTAATAGCATCGAGAAAAGGATGCAGGAGATGAAGCACAAGGAAAGAATCAGAGAACAAGATATGGCAAAGAGACTTGAGAAATACAGAGAATTCAGAGCCAAATTCCTGAAAATGGGGTTGAAAGGGGAAGGGTTTGTATATGCGAAGCAATTCGTTGTTCACGGAGCTTACGCATGCGTGGACTTCATGAATCTGCTTAAACTGAACATAGAGAATTCCAACCTCCCAAACGAGACAAAAGAAATGGTGTTAGCTAACATAACGAACTACATAAACGAGCTTAATGAGAAAATACAAGCTGTGAATAATTCAAATACACCGGAAGAGCTTAGAAATGCTACAAAGGAACTAAGAACAGTCTGGAACGAGATAAAGCCAAAGATAAGAATATATGCACAGCTCGTTTTGATTTCAAAGCTCAAAAACGTTGCAGATAAGGCTGAAATGATCGGAATGAGAATAGAGGGGGATCTAAGCGTAATAAAAGAGAAAGGAATCAACACTACGAAAATCGAGAATTTACTCGATGAATATGCAACTCACATCGAAAAAGCTAAGGAATATCTAAGCATAGCAGCAGAGAAAGCTGGGAATGAAGAGATTGCGATAAGTTACATAAACAACGCAAGAAAAGAATTGCATGAAGCATTTAACATCTTGAGACATGTTTACATGGAAGTGCTTAAAGTTAAGCCGAAACTTTTCATGGGGAATAACACAGGAGAGCTATGGGTTGATATGAACGGCAATGCTGATGTCGAAGGGCATGGTATCGTAGCGGTAAGAGGAAATCTAACGATTAACGTTACACCGAAATCGGGGGTAGTGGCTGTTGTTGGACTTGAGA
>CAZVXC010000023.1:3308-12882 GCA_964631435.1 uncultured archaeon
AGTGTAACATACAGCGGGAACGGCAAGATCATCGTCAGAGGAAATGTTACCCTAAGCGTTAGCGGAGACTTCAGGATGTTTGCTAAGGGCGTTGCGAATGTATATCTCAACGGAACCGGAATTTACAGAATAAAGCCATTGCCGAAAGAAAAGATGGTAGAATTTACGCTGAACGGTAACGAAACTCTCACAATAGGTGAGTGATATGAGAAGAGCAATTGCTCTGCTTTGTATAGCACTAATTATTGCTTTCTCAGGATGCATCAGCGAGAAGACGAAGCCTCAGGTGAAAGTGAATGTAACACCAACAACTACTGCAGCTACTGTAAGCTATTCCAAGCTGACTCAGATACCAATTAACGAATCAGACATCAATCAACTGATGAATTACATGGAACAGATTGAGAACATAAGTTTTAATATTTAAATTTTTTATTTTAGAGAAGACTCTCGCCGAGTTCCTTTAAAGCCAGAAACAGGAATATTATGGCTGTTATCATAAACGTAAGCGATAAGAGTAACAAGATCCTTTGCGTATTCTTGTGCTGATCCCCGAAACCTGATCTGATGATTAGCAGAAGGGAATTAATTACGAAAGATACCAAGAATACCATAGATGGCTGTATCTATTTTGATGAGAGCGTCTTTAATCGGTGGTGCTTCTGCATGGTTCGTAAATGCTAAGGTTGTAACTGATGACGAACATTTCGAAGAGATGGATGGTATCGAGTTAGTCAAATTCAAATAAAAATTTTTATTTCTATTCACGTAAACCTCGAACTCAAAGCTCTTGGGAACAAATTAACTATCAAGTATTAATCTAAGTAGATACCAAAACTGATCGCTTATTTCCAACAACAGATTGGTGAGTCTATAAAAGCGTTGAACTTGATCTTAGCTAACGTAATCTTAGCTTATGACAATCAAAATTATAAAAAAGTAAAAATCAGCTTCCTTTAATCTCCTTTAATTTCTCGATCAAAACGGGAACAACGTCGAATATATCTCCGACAACGCCGTATTGGGCTACACCGAATATCGGTGCTTCTGGGTCTTTGTTTATTGCTATTATCAATTCGCTATCCTTCATTCCCATAACATGCTGGAATGCACCGCTTATGCCTAATGCGAGATACAGCTTAGGCTTAACAGTCTTTCCAGAAATTCCGACCTGTCTTTCCTTTGGCAACCATCCGCTATCAATTACCGGTCTGCTACCTGCGACAACGCCTCCAAGTAATTTAGCAAGCTCCTCTGCAAGCTCTATATTCGATTCATCCTCGATACCTCTGCCAACTGAGACTATTATATCTGCCTGAGTTATGTCAACCTCCCCGACTTCCGGCTCAATTATTCTGACGAATTCCCTTTTCAGCGTAGCGGACGGCTTTATATTCGTATCTATAATCTCTCCGGAAACCTCTTTCTCTTCCTTAAAAACCCCCTGTCTCACGGTAAAAACGTATGTGTCCGCTTTCTTTACGAGCACATCGACAAGCAATTTCCCCTGAAATATGTATCTCGTCGCCTTAATTCCGTCGTTAATTTCAAGGTTCACAATATCCGTTACAATCGGAGCATTAAGCTTCACAGCCAAGTTCGGTGCGAATTCCAGCCCTCTTGATGAGTTCGGTGTTAATACGATGTCCGGCTTCTCCCTGCTGAATAGCTGCATTAGAACATCGACGTAAAGCTCCGGGTTATAATCTTTCAGAGATTCGTCCTCTATCTTCCATACCTTATCTGCATACTTCGACAATTTCTCAGCAAATTCTGAAACATTCTCGCCGATGACAACGGCTTCGCTCGTTCCGTCCCCTTTTATGCAGTTAGCAAGATTGAGCATCTCAAAGCTTATCTCATCAAGTTCATCATTTCTAATCTCCGCAATCGCAAAGACTCTCATCATATCAACCCCCTATCTTTCAGAATTTGTATCAGCTTTTCTGCAATCTCCTCGGCATCTCCGCTTATTATCTCAGCTTTCTTAATCGGAGGAACGTAAATCTTATCGACCTCAATAATCCCCTCTTTCACTTCAACGCTAACCTCTCTTAGCTCCTTTTTCCTTGCCCTCTTTATGCCCATGATGGAAACGTATCTCGGCTCGTTTATTCCACTTTGAACTGTTATCAAAGCTGGCAGCGATAAAACGTTTTCTTCACCGTAACCACCTTCAAGCTCCCTGACAACCCTTATTTTTCCATCTTCAACGCTTATACTTGTTACAGCCGTTGCATAAGGCAGATTCAGCATCGATGCAAGCAAGCTGCCGACCAGAGCATTGTTGTAATCCTGACTCATGAGACCCGCTATTATTAGATCAAATTCCTCATTCGCTATCGCTTCCTTTATCGCCGATGCAACCATGTAAGAATCCATCCCAGCATCTAACGGAATTTTTATCGCCCTATCAGCACCCATCGCAAGGCATTTTCTCAACGTATCTTCGCTGTAACCAACTCCAACGACTACGACTTCCCCGCCATGTTCCTCTTTAATCCTTATAGCCTCCTCGATCGCATACCTGTCCCAATCGTTTATATCGTAAACAAGCCCTTTCTCGTCAACGCTTTTTCCGTCTGGTGCAACCCTTATCTCACTCTCTGGATCCGCAGCATGTTTTGCAAGCACAATTATATTCAAGTTACCACCCCCAAAAGTTCAGACAGATAGCGGCTAATTAATTTTTTTCCGAAAAATAAAAGGTAATAATTTATCATTTATTTGCCTTTGAATTGCGGCTTTCTCTTCTCAAAGAACGCACTGAAACCTTCTTTAACATCCTCAGTAGCCGTTACGATTCCGAAGTATGCCGCTTCTAACGCCTGTCCGATGTCAACCGGCAACTCGTATCCGAAGTTTATTGCGAACTTCGCAAGTCTTAATGCAATAGGCGCACATTCGGCAAGCTTCTTTGCGAATTCCATTACCTCATCCCAGAAATTCTCCGCATCTACAGCTTTATTGACCAAGCCTACTTTCTCAGCCTCCTCGCCGCTCAACCTCTTTGCAAACATTATTAGCTCCTTAGCCTTAGCAATCCCTATGAGCTTTGTCATCCTCTGAGTTCCGCCCCATCCCGGAATTAAGCCTAAGGAAGTCTCAGTCAAGCCTATTTGAGCGTTCTTTGAAATAATTCTGAAATCGCATGCCAAAGCAAGCTCACATCCTCCGCCGAATGCGTATCCGTTAATTGCTGCAACAACGGGCTTTGGAAATCTCTCTATTGCACTAAAAGTCTCTTGCCCCTTCGCAGAGAGGAGCATCGATACATACGATCTCGACAGCTCGTCTTCGCTTACGGATTGAAGATCGAAACCGACAGAGAAGGCTTTACCCTCTCCGGTTATTACGAGCACTCTAACATCGTCATCGAATTCAAGCTCGTTCAAAGCCCTTCTAAGCTCTTCGAGTAAATCGATCGTTATGGCATTCAATCTGTGCGGTCTGCTGAGAGTTATCTTAGCAATCCCCCCTTCGAGCTTCTCAACTTTTATGTTCTGATAAGTAGCTCTATCGTATCTGTAGAAGCCTTCCGTAGTCTTCTTTCCGAGTTTTCCTTCCGAAACCATCTTCTTAAGATACTCCGAAGGCTTTAGAATCTCGTATCCCTTCTCCTTGTAAAGTTCTTCAACCTTAGAGAGTATAACATCAAGCCCGATTTCATCGGCAAGCTCAAGTATCCCCTTCGGCATGTTTGTTCCGAGCTTCATAGCTGTATCTATCTCCTCCGCATCCGCAACACCCATTTTTATTAGATCGGCTGCGATATTAACCATAGGAGCTATTAGTCTAAGCCCGTCATACTTTCCTGCTTTCTCCTTGGGTATCTTAGGTCTCCCAGCTCTCCAGTCATAGAAACCCTCACCCGTCTTCATTCCGAGCTTCTTGCTGTTGAATTTCTCCTCAAGGAGCTTCGATCTCGGAACAAAGCTCCACTGCTGACTTGCGTAATAGAGTATGTCCAATCCGACGAAATCGGAAAGCTCTAAGGGGCCCATAGGCATTTTGTATTCGTAAAGCATAGTCGCATCGATCTCCTCTTTCGTTGCCACGCCCTTCTCAACATCGTCAATCGCAAGCACGAGATACGGCACTAAGCATCTATTAACTATGAATCCTTCAATATCCTTTTTGACGACAACAGGCGTCTTTCCAAGACTCTTTACGAAATTTACTGCGATATTAACAGTTTCATCGCTCGTAAATTCCCCTCTTATAATTTCGACGAGAGCCATTACCGGAACTGGATTGAAGAAGTGCATCCCGACGAATTTTTCCGGTCTGTCAGTTGCTTTCGAAAGCTCAGTTATGCTTAAGCCGGATGTATTCGTTGCGAGAATTGCCCTTTTGTTGTATTCGCAAACCTCTCTGAATACTTCCTTCTTCAAATCCATAATTTCCGGAACTGCTTCGATCACGAGATCGGCATCTTCAACAGCTTCCTTCAAATCGGTTGTGTAGTGAAGCTTCGATATTATCTCTTCATACTTTGTTATGCTTATCTTTCCCTTATTCACAGCTCTCCTAAGATTCTTCTCGATAACTGCTTTCCCTTTCTGAATGAATTCATCTTTTATATCCCTCACCCATACTTCGTATCCAGCCATTGCACAAACTTGAGCTATCCCGCTACCCATCGTCCCCGCTCCGAGAACAGCAACTTTCTTTATCTCCATGCTATCACCCCTCTATAGGAACGATCTCATACATTAAATAACCTTCCTTTCTTCTTGAAATCTCCACTTTCACCCTCTGACCGACTTTAACTTTTTGCGGATCTCCTTTTAGCCATGCTGTTATTCTCACACCTTCATCGAGTTTTGCTATCGCAACCGTGTAGGGGTCATAAACAGCGAAGCTCGGAGGTCTGACGAATATCACAGTTAGCGTTTCGAGAATTCCCTCTTTACTTAGCTCTATCCATTCCATGCTTTCATCCATACACCTAGGACAGTCCTTCTGAGGTGGGAAGTATATCTCACCGCATTTCTTGCATTTCGTCGCAAGCAACTTACCCTCTTTCAAACCGTTGAAGAAAGGTCTGATCTTATCTATACATATAACGTATTTCAGACTCAACTCTCTCATATCGATCCATTGCAAAGCACCGCTCTTTTCATCTATACCTACAGGAAAACCGAATTCTTTAATATTCACTTCAGCAGCCTTTTTCAAATTTTCCATAAATATCACCTCTTTTCCAAGCTATAAATTGTTACGTATGTGTAATGTCCCGTTCCGCCGACGTTGTGTGCAAGATATCTTCCGTTTTTGATATCAACCTGTCTCCCCTTCTCAGCTTTGCTTAGAAGCTGTTTGTAAGCTTCTATTGCCTGACTGACACCGGTTGCACCTATGGGATGCCCCTTAGCCTTTAAACCGCCATCGACATTAACCGGAATTCTGCCGCCGATGTAAGTTTGCTCCTCTCTGATAAGCTTAACTCCCTCTCCTCTCTTTGCAAATCTTAAGTCCTCATAGGCTATAATTTCCGCCGCCGTAAAGCAATCGTGAACATCTGCTCCGTCCAAGTATTTGTAAGGCTCATTAACATCGATTTTCGCTTTTTTGTAAGCAACCTCTGCCGCATAGTAAGCCGATCTCAGAGATGTGAAGCTATCTCTCTTACTCAGATTTGCCGTCCCCGTTCCGACTCCCTGACTTAGAATCCAGACAACATCATCTCCAAATTCTTTCGCCTTCTCTTCGCTCGCAAGAATAATAGCTGCAGAACCGTCCGTTATCGGAGAGCAGTCGAATAGCTTAAAAGGCCATGCAACGTAAGGAGACTTAAGAGCTTGCTCCACGCTTATCTCCCTCTGAAATTGTGCAACAGGATTCTTAGCTCCGTAATAGTGGTTTTTGACTGCAACCTTCGCAAAATCCTCTTCCGTCGCACCGAACTTAGCCATATAAGCCGTTGCATGCAGAGCGTAATAACCCGGAAAAGTCAAGCCGAAGTTTTCGAACTCCCAGAAATAGCTACCGAATCTCCCTATGAGTTCTATGACCGTCGGATTGGGAGATTCCCTCATCTTTTCGATTCCTAAGACTAAGACTATATCAGCTTCTCCAGACTCAATAGCCGTATAACCCACTCTTATCGCTGCACTGCCCGATGCACATGCAGCTTCAACTCTCATACTTCCGACATCTTCGAATTTACAGTATTCATAGACCAAAGGAGGGACTGCCGCTTCGCTGCTCCACATTCCCGCCGTTCCAACGACTATGAAATCGATGTCTTTTTGTTCAATGTTAGCAGACTGCATCGCAGGCTTTACTGCTTCCCAAGCAAGCTCTGCAACACTTACATCTCTCCTCTCTCCGAATTTACTATGTCCCGTTCCAATAATTGCTACCGCCATACAATTATCTATAATGCTCGTTCATTATATAAGTCTTTCTCGGTTTTCCTGCCTTTTTAAACCAATCAGAAATCGAAAATAACTTATTTTACGAAAATCTATCATGATTTTTATGAGTTTTTGCTTAATTACTTTATAAATTTTACTTCAGCCTTGCAAAGCTGCTAAATATTTTATTTTGGGCAAAAGAATTTTATACTCTGATATCAACAATCTCTCATAAACTGTGGGGTGAAAAAATGGGGATCAGTTTTCAATTTACCGAAGAGCAGGAGGATATAAGAAGGGCTGCAAGAGAATTCGCAGAAAAGGAATTCACACCCGAATTAGCTTTGGAATGCGATAGAGAAGAGAAGTTTCCGATGGAGTTATTTAAGAAATGTGCGAAGCTCGGATTTCATGCAGTCGCAATTCCAGAGGAGTATGGCGGTGGAGGTTACACGCCGATAGAACAGATGATCGTGATGGAGGAATTCTCAGCAGTCAATCCCGGACTGGGTTTAGCTTGCTTAATACCGACGTTTGGTGTTGAAATTCTATTGTTGCATGGGAGCGAAGAGCAGAAGGAAAAATACGTTACGAGAGTTGCGAGCGGAGATGCAATAATGGGAATGGCTAATACAGAACCCGATGCCGGAAGCGATTCGGCAAGCATAAAAACGAGAGCTGTTAAAGATGGGAATGAATGGGTTATAAACGGCAATAAGCAATTCATTTCAAACGGATCGATTGCAGACTTCATCCTCGTTACCGCAAGAACAAGAGAGCCGGAGAGTTTTGAAAAAAGGCATAGAGGAATAAGTTACTTCATAGTAGATACCGATAGAGAAGGGTATAAGGCTAACAAGATAAAGGGAAAGATGGGGATAAGAGCGACCGACACGGCTGAGGTGAGTCTTAATAACGTCAGAGTTCCGGAAGAGAATCTCGTTGGTGAGGAAGGAAAGGGATTCTATTATATGATGGAATTCTTTGATATAACGAGAGTTTGGGTTGCTGCACAAGCTGTTGGCATAGCAAGAGGAGCATTAAAGCTTGTGATAGATTACGTGAAACAAAGAAAAGCTTTCGGATTACCTCTTGCAGCGTTTCAGTATATCCAGTTCAAAATTGCTGAGCTTGCGACAAAAATTGAAGCTGCAAGAACCCTTGCATACAGAGCTGCCGCAGTTCAAATAGAACAGGGAAGACCGGATAACACTCTTTCAGCGATGGCTAAGTGGCTTGCTGGTGAGATTGCGGTTGAAACTTGCAACTGGGCTTTGCAATTCCACGGCGGCTACGGTTACATAGATGAATATCCGATAAATCAGTTCTACAGAGATGCGAAGATAACTGAGATATACGAAGGAGCAAAAGAGATTGAGAAATTGATTATTGCAAGAAATCTCTTCGGATTTAAGGGAAGATAATTCCTTTCTTATTTTTGCCACGGGTTTATTTCTATTGTAGATTTTGGATGCTCTATTCGACTTCCTATGCATACGAAGAGAGATAAAAAGGGTATTCCTTTCTTTAAATCATCAAATCAGAATGGCTTCTTTATCTCTTCAATATGCTCTCAGCCAAAACTTCCTTTCCTTACATTCAAGTGACCGCATAACAAAGTAATGCGTTTTAATAGTAAATTCATCACGAATTATCACATACCCCCTCCCCTTTATTTCCTGTGGAACTCAGAAAGTTATATGGCAGAAATGTTCGCTCACACAAACTCCAATAAAATTTCTTTTTTCCGAGAAATACATGGAAATAATAGCCATATGATTGATATAGATGTTTAATAACCATTTCTAACTAAGTTTTAGCTTGCGATTTTTAAGATCATTAACGTTTATTTCGAGTTTTCGATAATAAGTCAGGTTTCGTTAGCATGGCTATAACGAAAAATTTTAAATTTAAATCCTGAAATTGAAACCATGAGCCAGATAATGGAGATGCTTGTAAGAAGAGGATTTATTTGGCAGTCCTTCGAGATTTACGGAGGGATGGCAGGGTTCATAGATTACGCTCCTCTCGGAAACGGGCTAAGGAGAAAATTAGAAAACCTCTGGAGAGAGTTTTTCGTGATAAATGAGAGGAGCGTAGAAATAGACACACCGACAATCGGGATCGAAGAAATTTTCATAGCCTCAGGTCATGCAGAAGGTTTTACAGACGTTGCAATCGAATGCGAGAATTGCGGAAGAGTTTTCAGAGCGGATCACTATGTTAAAGAGAAGTTAAATATAGAGGTCGATCCGAGTGTTGATGCCGTCAAAGCGGTTATTGAAGAGTTTAACTTAAGATGCGAATGCGGTGGAAGATTTAAAGAGCCAGAACATTTTAACCTAATGTTCGAAACGAGAATAGGTCCGGGAAAGGGTAAAAAAGGTTATTTGAGACCTGAAACTGCACAAGGTATGTTTATAGATTTTAAAAGGCTCTTAGACTATTTCAGAAACAAATTGCCATTCGGTGTTGCACAAATCGGAAGAGCTTACAGAAACGAAATCAGCCCCAGACAGGGGGTCATAAGGCTCAGAGAGTTTAATCAGGCTGAGCTTGAATATTTCTGTCATCCTGCTGAGAAAAAGCATCCGAAGTTCCATATCTATGCAGATGATGTTGTAACGCTTGTCGATAAATTCGATAAAGAACATAGGATTACGCTTAGAGAAGCTGTTGAGAGAGGTATAATCGCTCACGAACTCTTAGCCTACTTCATAGGAAAGACAAGGAGATTCCTACTCGAAGCGGGAATAAGAGATGAAAAACTTAGGTTCAGGCAGCATAAGGATGATGAAAGAGCACATTACGCTGTTGATTGCTGGGATGCTGAAGTTCTGTTGAGTTACGGATGGATAGAAGTTGTTGGAATCGCTGATAGAAGCGATTACGACTTGAGCAGGCATACGGTGTTTAGCAAGGAGGATTTAAGCGTATTCGTTCCATATGAGGAACCCATTAAGGTTAAAAAGAGAAAAGTCGTGCCTAAGCTTGCAAAACTTGGACCGATATACAAAAAAAAAAAAAAAAAGATAGCTGAAGAGCTGTCGAAGGTGGAAGTGGAAGAGGTAGGAGATGAAATCACAGTTACAATAGATGGAGAGGAGATTAAGATTAGCTCTGAGTTCTACGAGATTAAAGAAGTTGAAGAAGAGATTTACGGAGAGAGGATAATACCCCATGTAATAGAACCCTCATTCGGACTCGATAGG
>CAZVXC010000024.1:0-271 GCA_964631435.1 uncultured archaeon
CCTCAGGACTCTTCTTGAGATTCTCCTCAGAATAGAATCTGACGTTCTCAAGCAAAATTATATCTCCTATTTCCATCTCCCTTATTTTCCTTAGAGCGCATGAGGAAAAAAGTTCATCCACGTAAATTACATCCCTGTTCACTATCCTCGAAAGAACCTCCGCATGGCTTTCGAGAGTCGTAAAATCCTCTTTTCCCGCTCTCGATTGATGCGCAAGTAAGACGAGCTTGGTGTTTTCAAGCTCGTTAATCGTTCTTGCATGGCTTTTAAA
>CAZVXC010000024.1:281-7994 GCA_964631435.1 uncultured archaeon
CATCAAATAGGGTTTCGAGAGGTAATATTAAAATTTAACGAATCTGACAAAATAAAAGAAAAGTGGTTACTCCTTCTTTGCAAGAACGATCTCTATTGCAGATACATTCGCTTCTCCCTGCTCGCTCTCAACCTTTTCCGTTGAGATGTTGATCTCCTTAACCTCCACATCAGGCAGGAATCTCTTTCTGACGATCTCTGCAACATCGACGGCTCTGCTTATAGCCCTTCCTCTCGCCTTAATTGCAACCTCTTTTATCCCGTTGTTAAACTGCGTTAGCACAGCCAAAACGTAGTTCATTACAGGCTTATTCCCTACAAACACAGCATTTTCTGCCATTTTATCTACCCCCTTTTTTTAATGCCTCAAACCTTTCAATATATTAACTTTTCCTTAACCATTAATTCAGCATTAAGAATACTCGCACCGGCAGCTCCTCTAACAGTATTGTGGCCAACAGCAATGTATTTCACCTCTTTATCGCCCGCTTTCCTTATCCTTCCCACAACTACGCTCATCCCTCTTCCAGCATCTCTGTCAAGTCTTGGCTGAGGCCTGTCTATTTCGTCTCTGACTATTATAACTCTTTCCGGCGAAGTCGGTAAGCCATCTATAGGTTTCAGTGAATTGAAAGCATTTATCACATCCTCCACTTCAACGCTCTCATCAAATCTCGCAAAAATCGCTTCGGTATGCCCATCTATAACAGGGACACGATGGCATGAAGCGAGAATTCTTATGTTCGCAAAGCTAACTCTCTCTCCTTCGAGCTTCCCAAGTATCTTGAGCGGCTCTCTCTCTACCTTCTCTTCTTCTCCTTTTATGAACGGGATTATGTTATCAGTTATTGCTAACGACGGCACACCCGGATAGCCTGCACCGCTTAAAGCTTGCATCGTAGCAACTCTAACATCTCTCAAGCCCAAATCCATCAGAGGTTTTAATGTTAAAGCAAGAACGATCGGTGTGCAGTTCGGATTCGTTACTATAAACCCATCCCATCCCCTATTTTTCTTCTGAACATCTATAAGCTTGAGATGTTCAGCATTTATCTCAGGTATGATCAGCGGAACATCATCTTCCATTCTGTATGCGGATGCGTTGCTCGCAACAACGAAGCCTTCCTTAGCAAACTTCGGCTCAACATCCTTAGCAACATCAGCGGGCAATGCTGAAAAGACTATGTCAGCATCTACATTCTTAGGCTCCATCGGAAGCATCTCCATCTCCTTGACATTCTCAGGTATGTTCTCAGACACTATCCAGTCAACTTCCTTTCCGTAGGGCTTTCCTATCCTTCTTTCGCTCGCCATCAAAGCTGTTATTTCGAACCATGGATGATTTTCGAGTAGCTGAATAAATTTCTGCCCAACCATTCCTGTCGCTCCAAGTATTCCAACTTTGATCATGTCCATAGCTTTCTCGCAGAATATTTAAATTTATAGCTCTTCTAAGAGATCAGATGCTGATAGGCATTATTCTTGCAGTAATAGCGGCGATATGCTGGGGTAGCGGTGGTGTGATATTCAAGCTCGGCTTAAGGGATGTTAACGAGTTTTCCGGAAATTTTTTGAGGAGCATATTCGCTTCGATGTATCTCCTGCCAATCGTGATCATCTACGGAATAGAGAAAATTACACCGATGTTATTGCTGATCCTTTTGCTTTCAACATTCTTCTCATTCTTCGTCGGAGACCTCTTTTACTTCAACGCTCTGAAAAATTCCTCCGTCAGCTACGTCCTTCCCTTAGCATCAACTTACCCCATATTTGTTGCCATAATGGATAACTTCGTTTACAGAGCTGAGATTAAGCTCAACGTTATTCTTGCGTGCCTAACGACTTTAATGGCTATAATAGTCATTCCAAAAGAGACTGGAAAATTCAGCGTAAAGTCCTTCTTCGCGATCTTCGCTTCTCTATCATGGGCTATCTCTATCGTAACTCTCGATTATCTGACGATCTATATCTCTCCGGTAAATCTGACTTTTCTAAGACTGCTTATAAACTCCGCTATGCTATTCGCAATAACAAGGACGCTCGATTTTGATAGAAGAACCGTAGTATATATGGGCATCTTAGGTGGCATTGTATCCGTTACTGGCATTCTGTCGTTTGTTACAGCGGTCAAAATCATGGGAAGCCATCTTGTCTCCCCGATATCCGCAACATCCCCAGTTATTGGGGTGATAATCGGAAATTTGATTCTGAAGGAGAGAATATACCTCAGGCATGTAATTGCCATGTTTCTCGTTTTTCTCTCCGTTACATTGATAAGCCTGTTTTGATGCTGATATCGTCTCCATCGGGCTTATGCCCGCTTCACTTATCGCTTATCTCAGCGGATGTCTACAGAGTGTTAAAATATTTGAATAGTAGATACGGAAGTTGTCCTAAAAGGATTATCGCCCATTAAACGATCTCTCAATTTTTATCTGATTGCAAATCAAAGTTTCCGGCCTGTAAGGAGTGTAAATTTAATCAATCTGTCCGCTTCAGCTGAACAAATTAATGCTTATGCTTATAAAGTCAGCAGTAACAAATAGAATGCCCGATGATGATTACTCCCGCCACTGAAGGATGATGAAAAGTCGCCAAACTGAGGGCTACAATTTTAAACATACCGCTTAAGGGAATCTCATGGAGTGGTTTCATGAGTTCTATAACGGCGTTGGGATCGCTATAAAGGTTAAAAGGAAGATAGTTGATCTTAAAAGCGATTATCAGCACATTCAGGTTTTTGAAACTCTCAATTTTGGAAAGATGCTTGTTCTCGACGGAAAAATTCAGCTAACCGAAAGGGATGAGGCTTTTTATCATGAAATGCTCGTTCACGTCCCGATGATAACTCATAAAAACCCGAAAAAAGTCCTTATCATAGGCGGAGGTGATGGGGGGAGCTTAAGAGAGGTTTTGAAGCACGATCCGTCCGATGTAGTTATGGTTGAGCTTGATAAAGCCGTTGTTGATGTTTCGAAAGAGTATATAGGGATTGATTGCGGAGCTTTCGATGATGAGAGAGTAAGCTTGTTCTACGAAGACGGCATTGTCTTTGTCAAAAATTGCGATGAGAAATTCGATGTTATCATAGTCGATGGAACAGATCCAAATCCATTTAGCGAGCATATAATCTCGCCCGAATTCTACGACTCATGCAGGAAAATCTCAGATGTGTTCGTAACTCAAAGCCAATCCCCATTCGTTCAGCAAGAATACTTCTTGAAGATATATGCGAATGTAAGAAAGGTTATGGATGCTAAGCTCTATCTAAACTACGTCCCGACGTATCCCCTCTGTCTATGGAGCTATATAATCCATTCAAAAAGCTATCCGGGATATGAGGTAATAAAAAGGAGATATGGGGAAAGGGAGATAGAAACTAAGCACTACAATCCCGAAATTCATGTTTCAAGCTTCAGCCTTCCCAACTGGGTTAAGGAGTTGCTTAAATCTTCCTCCCCATAACGATGTATCCAGTATGAAATATATCGACGAACGGTCTCGTTCCAACCTTTCTGAACTCAAGGTTTATCTTAACGAGTTCAAATCCTTCAACGTCTTTGAATCCCGTTTTGAGCATCGCATCGTAAACAGCTTTCGCTTTCTCCACATAGGGGTTGTAAACGGCGATACACCCGTTCTGCCTGAGAATTCTGTAAGCTTTCGGAATCATCTCGACATCATCCTTCATATCGAGAAAAACCAAATCAAATTCCTTCTTGAATCCTTCAGCTATCTCAACAGCATCTCCGACAATGAGATGGATGTTTTTTAATCCTGCCGTTTTGAAATTTTCTTTCGCAACCCTCGCAAAATCTTGCCTCTTCTCTACTGTTACAACTTCTCCGAATTTGTTGAAATATGCAAAGTAAGCGGCTGTAACACCGCTTCCAGTTCCCGCATCCAATATAAGAGAATCCGGCTGCAGTCCCGAATTGACTATGATTATGCCTATATCTTTCGGCATAACGGGAGTTGCCTTCTTCTTAAAGAGTTTAAAAAATTCCGATGCTTTGAAAGGGAGTATCTTGAATTCTACGCCGAGATGCGTTTTTATAGTATCTCCGAAATTTTTCAGCTTAAGCTCCTCAAGCTTTATAACACCTTTATGCGTGTGCAGTTCTCCTTCGAAATCATTAATTAGATAGAGATTTCTTCCGCATTTCAAAACAACGGGAGGTTTCATTCTTCGGTCAGTTTTATCAGAGCTTCCGCAATATCCCCTTTAGCTTCCATGAGTGCTTTTCTCGCCTCCTCTAAGCTTACTCCAGCCTGTTCTGCAACCAATTTAACATCATCCTCACTTATCTCTATCCTCTCTTTCACCTCGTAACTGCCGACAACTTGGAATGTCTCGACTCCTTTCGCTGAAATCTTAGTAACGGAGGGATTTTTGAAAATTAGCTCTTCGCTCTTAGTCCTTATTATGACCTCCTCAGCCTCTATCTCATCCATCTCAATACCCATCTGTTTCATCATCTTTTTCATCTGCTTAGGATTTAGCGGCATCATTAGACTGAACTTCGATTGAGATTTTATAAAACTGTTGCTGTCAAGTTCCTAACAAACCACGCCCCCTACTCAGAAAAGACAAAGAGTAATTAACTTTAAACTCTTCAATATCCTGATTGACTTCGATTGAATCGATGCCAAACTCTCTGGCAGCAATCTTAATATGTTCCACATCATCAAACCCCATCAGCTTGGAAGCGACGATGTCCGCTGCAACAACGCTATCGCTTGCAACCATCACTCCATGCTTTACAGGCTTCGTTGACAACTCTGATGTTTCTCCTCCGATAACGCCATCTATGATCGTTAAGGCGGGATTGAAGAGATTCAGCAGATCGACAAGCTTCTGATTGATTCTGAAGTGCATATAAATTGCCGGCTTCTTTAAAAAACCGATGTTGTTTTTTATTCCGAGCGTAACCTTAGTCAGACCGTGAACTTTCATTTTCGGCAAGCTTATAAACGGTTTTTCCACAGCTTTAAGCGCAGTTTTCGCTATCTTTACCTCCTTTAAAACCTTACCTCCGACTTTTACATCGAAAAACTTCTCTTTATTCAGATTCACACAACTCGCTATCTCTTTTAATTTAAAGGCGGTGAAGCATTCATCAGCAGCATCTCTCCTGAAGCCACCCTCAGCTACTATAGGCTTCGTATCCATCTCTTTCAAAACCCTGACAACAGATTTGACAACATTCGGATGAGTTATGCTTCCGCTCAGCGGGTTGTCGAACTTAAGAAAATTCGGTTTGATTAAGACCTCATCTTCGAATTTAACCTTAAACTGATCGAAAACCTCTTCGACGAAGCAATCAACCTTAGAGTAATCTTCGACTCTGCCGATCATAACTTTCTTTTTTCCCATAATCATATTAACAACCCCTCTTTAAATTTTGTTTCCGATCGCATTGAACAAGTTTTTAAATCAAGAAATTGTATGCTCGTTGAGGTGATACAATGGAGCTTGAAAGTTTAATCAGATTCGATTATGAAGTTGTGGACGCTAACGATACGATCTCAAAGGTCTTACCGCTCTTAGACAAGCTCGATCCGGATAAGGCGAGTGCTTTGGTTGTCAAAGAGGGAAAGGATATAATTGGCGTTATCAGAGACAGAGACCTGATAAGAGGGAGTGCAATGACGAACCCGCACGAGACGAAGATAAAGAATTTTACCATAAAAACGGGGATAATTAGCTATTCCGAACTCTCGGTAGAGAAAGTTGTCAGGAGGTTCATAGAGGATTCGACACCATTCGTTATAATAAGAAAGAACGGCAACTACGGAGTCATTTATATAAACGACTTTCTGCAGGCTATAAAAGATGAAGTTGCGAAGATGAAAGCTAAGGACGTTATGAATCCCGATGTCATAGTTATAAATGCTCATGACTCGGCAGGAAAAGCTTTATCTCTTATGAGGACTCACGGAGTTGATAGGTTGATAGTCGTCGATTACAATCACAAAGTCGTTGGAGTTATCACGGGAAAGGATATTGTGGACAGAATCATCGCACCGAGAAGAAAAGCGAGGCTCGGCGATATAAAGGGTGAAAAGGATAAGACTATGGCCATAATGGTTGAAAGCATAATGAGCTACCCGCCCGTAACGTGTAGCAAAGATGATAGCGTTGCAGAAGTTATCGATCAGATGATAGAGCATAAGATATCGAGTGTAGTAGTGGTCTCATCCGATAACACACCTGAGGGTATTGTTACGAAGAAGGACATTCTTGAGAAATTCGTTGCCGAGAAGATACCTGAAGGCGAGTTAAGAATCGAACTCATTGTAAGAGGGACTGAGATTGATGAATTCGATAGCATAGCTTTACAAGAGGATATTCAGAGATTTATGAGAAAGTTCGTAAATTTCATAGGAGATGCGGTTATGTTCGTTTACATAAAGCAACATAAGGAGAGATTCAGAAGCTTACCGCTTATTCATGTCAGAATCAAGCTTGCAACCGACAGAGGAACTTTCTTCGCCACAGGAGAAGGATGGGGTGTTGAATTCGCTGTCCACGCAACTCTGAAAAAGCTCGAAAGAGAAATATTGAAGGAGAAAGAGCTTCTGATGGATCAGAAGATGGTTAGGAGATTTTATGAAGAAGTGTTTGAGTTCTGAGGTGAGGTTATGTTTAGAATAGGCGAAGCCTTAGTCGGTGTTGGAAATGAAGTTGCCCACATAGACCTTATCATAGGAAGCAAAGATAGTGCAGCAGGCCACGCTTTTGCGAACGCTTTATCCCAGCTTTCTGCCGGACATACACCGCTTTTAGCAGTTATAAGACCGAATTTGATAACGAAGCCTCCCGCTGTGATAATTCCGAAAGTTACGATAAGGGATATGAGGCAGGCTGAGCTGATCTTCGGACACGCCCAGATGGCGGTTGCTAAAGCTATAGCCGATGCTGTTGAAGAAGGGATAATTCCGAAAGAGGAAGCTGAGAGCCTTGTTTTGATAGTGAGCGTTTTCATCCATCCTAAGGCTGAAAATAAGGAGAAGATATTCTATTACAACTACAGTGCAACAAAACTCGCTTTGAGAAGGGCCATGCAGAATTTTCCGGATGTTGATAAGGTTTTGTATGAGAAGGATAGAAGCTTCCATCCTCTCGTCGGAAGGAAGATGACAAAGCTCTGGGATCCGCCGTATTTGCAGATAGCCATAGATTTGCCCGACTTAAATGAGGTCATAAGGGTTTTGAGAGAGGTGCCTGAGAGCGATCACATAATTTTCGAGGTCGGGACGCCTCTTGCAAAGAGATACGGTGCAGAGGTAATTTTAAGGCTTAGAGAAGAAAGGCCGGATTCCTTCTTTGTTCTCGATCTTAAAACCCTCGACACAGGAAATCTCGAAGCCCGGATGGCGGCTGATGCTACAGCAAACGCTGTCGTCATATCTGGGTTAGCGCCTTTGAATACGATTAAAAAGGCTATAAACGAAGCTAAGAAACTCGGAATTTACAGCGTCGTTGATATGCTGAATGTTGAAGAACCTGTGAAAAGGCTCGATAAAATAGCCGAAACGGGCGTTTTGCCAGACGTTGTTGAACTACACAGAGCCATAGATTCCGAAGGTGAACAGCCGCCTTGGAAGTTCGCTAAGGAGATAAAGAAGCATGATGTTCTTGTTGCCGTTGCCGGAGGGATAAGACCTGAGAATGTCGAAGAGGCTATAGAATTCGGTGCCGATATAATCA
>CAZVXC010000024.1:8004-12740 GCA_964631435.1 uncultured archaeon
TCATAGTCGGAAGAGCTATAACGAAAGCGAGAGACATAGAGGGGGCAACGAGGAAGTTCCTTGTTTATATGAAACCCGATACGGATCAGTTCAGGGTCATGACAGATTTTTGAGGTGGTAGGATGTTTGCGGTAGTTATAAATTTTAAAGCGTATAAGGAAGGTAGTGGGGAGAAGGCTATAAAGCTTGCAAAAGCTGTAGAAGAGGTATCATCAAAAACAGATTTCTATATGGCAGTAGCTCCGAATTTCTTGGATATATCCGATGTTATAAGGGAAACGAGCATAGATGTGTTCGCACAGCACGTCGATGCCGTAACATTCGGCAGCCATACCGGAAGAATAACGCCGGAGATGCTTAAGGACAAGGGCGTTAAAGGAAGCCTGATAAATCACAGTGAAAGAAGGCTTAAGCTTGCTGACATAGATTACGCTGTATCGAAATTTAAGGAACTAAATTTGATTCCGATCGTCTGCACGAATAACATAGCAACAACTATGGCTGCAGCAGCATTAAGCCCGGAATATGTAGCAATAGAACCGCCCGAACTTATCGGAAGCGGGATTCCGGTTAGCAAAGCTGAGCCTGAGATTGTTGAGAATTCTGTGAAGGCGGCGAAGAAAGTCAACGAAGGTGTTAAGGTTCTGTGCGGTGCAGGTATAAGCAGATACGAAGACGTCGCCGCTGCGATGGACTTAGGTGCGGAAGGCGTTCTTTTGGCAAGTGGCGTTGTGAAGGCGAGCGATCCGAAAAAAGCCTTAGAAGAACTTGTAGGGCTTAGATAAATTTTTCAGAATGACGATTGCGAAATAGCATATAGATGAAATAAGAGATGCCAATGCACCCGCTGGGATGGAATAGACCATAGACGTAGCTATGCCTGAAAGCAAGCTCAGAAAAGCGATCGCAAACGCAAGGGCGAAGATTCCGTTAATGTCTTTCCCAAGCTCCTTTGCAGTCGCAGCGGGAGCTATGAACATGGCGAAAATTAAGATCGCTCCCACAGCTTTCATAGCCGAGACTACGGATGCAGAGATCATAGCTATTAAAATCAGATCGAATGCCTGAACGTTTATCCCCATCGCCTCCGCCGCTTCAGGATCGAATGAGATGAAGAGGAATTTGTAGTAGAACAGCGAAGCTATTACGAGTAGCAGAGACGTCGAGATCGCTATTATAACAACGTCTTCTCTCGTTAGCAGAAGCAAATCGCCGAACATGAACTGCCAAGCTTTCGCAGCATACTCCCTCGTCTTAGACAGGACAACGACCGCAAAAGCCATTGATAAAGCAAAGCCTATTGCAATTCCCGTATTTATATCTCCGAATCTTGCGGAGTAGCTTGCGAGGATTGCTGTGAATATAGCAAAAGCTATAGCTAACGGGAAGTAATGAGAGGGTATTCCGTATGAAGCTAAGAATATAGCAAGAGCAGCGCCAGCGAAAGCTGAATGGGCTGCACCTGCAACGAGAAAAGATGCTCTTCTGAATATCGTTAAAGAGCCTGCGACTGATGCGTTTAACGATATGCAGATCGAAGTTATTAAAGCTCTGATAAGGATCTCATCCATGATAATCACCGTAAAGCGGATGGGTGAACCCTTCCTCACATATAACGAGAGGTATGGAGCTTCCGTAAGCTTTCACTATGTTTTCTTCTGTGAAAACGTTGTTAGGTTCTCCGAACGCTATAATCCTCTTGTTTAGGAGCATGACTTTGTTTATATGATGCAGCAGAAGATTCACGTTGTGAACGACGACAACAACAGTCGTCCCTTTCTTGCTAAGGTCATCGAGAATTTCAACTATCTTCTCCTGAGACGGAACATCCACACCGTTAAACGGTTCATCGAGAAGCAAAATCTCAGGTTTGGACATCAAGGCTCTTGCAAGCAGAACCCTTTGCTGCTGTCCACCGCTAAGCTCGTTAAACCTCGAATTTATCTTCTCCTCCAATCCGACTTCAGATAAAGCCTCTAATAGCTTTTTTTTGCTGATCTTTAAATTCCTCGCTTTATATGGGATACTCAGAACTTGATGAACCTTTAAAGGTATCTCATTGGATATATTCTCCCTTTGCGAAAGATACGCTATCTTATCTATGAGTTCATCCCTCTCTTCATACGGATTTCTGCCCATAACTCTTATAAAACCCCTGTCTGGCTTTAGAAGCCCTATTATTAATTTTAGCAAAGTCGTTTTCCCTGCACCGTTTGGTCCGAGTATTGCAACGAAATCTCCCTTATCTATCTCGAATGAAACATCTTCCAGCACGTTTCTACTGTTAAAACTAAAATAGATGCCTTTTGCAGAGATCATTCTTTCAACCTCATCACGAATATTAATGCACCCTCGAAAACGCATAGAATGCTGAGGATGTAGATTGCATTCCTATCGCTTCCCTTGCATGCATGGGAGGAGTAAGCTATCCTCGCTGCATTCGATATCAACATCGTATCGTAAGAGACATCTCCAGATGAGAATTTCACCCATGCGATTCTGCATCCAGTTTCCTTCGAAAGTGTTTCAGCGATCTCACCGCCCTTAGTCCCTTTCATGAATTCCGGGACGAGTATTCCTTCTATCTCGCCTCTCTTTAGCTCATCTTTTATCTCCCTAAGCTCTTTACCACTAACAAACCCTGAGCCTTCGGTCATCAAGACGTAAGCTACTTTAATGTCGAGTGATGAGGCGATGTAACAAACTCCCGGAACCATTGCAACGAATTTTTTTCCCTTCAAATCTCCAGCTATCTTCTTCGCCTCTTTTTCAGCGTTCTTTACTCTTTCAGCAAATATCTCATAATTTCTCTCGAAGTAATCCTTATACTGGGGATAAATCTTTTCAAGCCTTAATTTGACTGCATTTGCAATAGCTAACGCATTTTCTGGCTTTAGCCAATAGCCGTGTGGATTCTCCTTGTATCCCGGAAAATCTTCGAGCTTAACGTTGTAATCGCTGAAATCGATAGTATTCTTAAAGTTTTCAGAAATCTTCTTCTCGAAGCCAAACAAATTCGAATCCGCAAGGACTATCAGCTTCGCATTTTTTAGCATCTCTAAATCTTTCCCGCTCAAACTGAACTCGTGAGGATCGCTGCCGGGAGGTAATAGTGAGACAACATTATCTTTATCCCCTACAACAGCTTTAACTATCGGCTTAAAATCTGGAATTGTTACGATTATGGTTGCATTCGCAACTCCGATTGAAGAGATCAGAAATGCGAGTAGCAGCAGTCTTACGGTATTAACTTTCCACACGGACATACCTCTTTATCACCGTATTTCTCTTCTATAACTCTCATGAACTCCTCTCCTATCTCGCATTCAATCTTTTCCGCTTCGAAGCAGAAGTTATTAACACCGAAATCCTTCAACATGCATTCTATTAGCCTATGCTTCCTTGTCGCTTCTCTCGCCTTCTCAACTCCGATTTCATTCGGAAGAAAGCCCTTCTTAGGTATATATTCCCCAAATCCCATCTCCGATAAGCTCAAAAGCATTTTCTGAGCCGTTGATTTTGAGCATTTTAGATTTAATGCGATATAACTCGGGCCTATTACTTTTATACCCTCGCTGAAAGCTTTGTATATCGTTCTCAGTAGAACATTTGTTCTCTCTGAGAATTTTGTTCGAAATATGGACATACTAATTAGTTTACCGAAATGTTTTTTAAGCTTTTGATTTTAATGAATAACAGCGCGGGTAGTCTAGTGGTAGGACAACGCCCTTCCGAGGCGTTAGCCCGGGTTCAAATCCCGGCCCGCGCATTTTCAATTTCTTGGAAATTAATTTTCTCAACTTTCCTTCAATAAAAGAACTAACATCAATTCCAAATTTTTTAACTCTAAAGGAAATCTCACAATAGGATATTCGAATCCTCTCTTTGCTTTTTTTTACCTATTTTGCCCTATAAATTTCATCTTTCATCTACCTCTAATTCCATCTCCAACTTTTCTAACTCAGATCCACTTCCAAGAAAATAGTTAACGGGTTAGTTTTTCAAGTTCTTCAAATAAGCTTTTAATTTCTGGCGGGAGTTTGTCTAGTGAAATTACTGTATTATCTGGCTTTAGGGAGTGTCAAAATAACAAAAAATAAATATCAGAGATACAATCTATGCAGCCCACACTCCAGCAGTTAATAGAAGAAATAAAGACTAAAAAAGTCTTTCGGAGGAACAAAAAGGATGTGAAACTAAAGATATTAGCAGCCCTATTATACCTCTTTGGTCTTTCTTTAAGGAAAACAAGCAAGTTTCTTTCTCTATTCCGGGAAATAAGTCATGAATCTATCAGATTATACTTTCACAGGATAAAGAAGGTGATAAAGTTTCCAGAGAAGAAGGAGAGAAAGCTTATAGCGATAGACGAAACTAAATTAAAGTTAGAGAGTGAGCAAATCTTCATCATCTGGTATCTATGGGTTTTGAACAGGCTTGGTTTGAAATACAAACACGAAACCTTTGGATGCAGAAATGCTGTGGAAGGATTCTTCTCAAAGCTTAAAGAAAGAACAAAGAGATTCCATAACAGATTTCCTTTTAACAGTTCGTTTGATTCTGTTCAGAGTTGGCTTGAGAGCTTTGCTGCTTTCTATAATTATTGGAAGTGGTTATGTTGACACGTCCCTGGCTTTAATGCTAATATTGATTTAAATGTTAAAAAACTAGTTTAAATTCCTCTCCAAAACCCTCTCTAAGAAACTTTTTCCTTTTTTAGAATATTGCTTTAGAAT
>CAZVXC010000025.1:0-12630 GCA_964631435.1 uncultured archaeon
AATGAAGCATCAAAAGTTGCTGTGGCAGCGTTGCTTCATGATTGTCACGAAGCGAGAACCTTAGATTTGCATAAATTAGCAAAGAAATACGTTGAGGTTGATGAAGAGAAAGCTATTGAAGAACAGCTCGATTTCGATGAGGGAAAGATACTTAGGGATTTGATGAGAGATTACGGTAAAATTGTCAGGGATGCTGATAGAATCGAACTTTACATTCAGAGCAGGATTTATGCTGATACTTGCAAAGATGCCCAGATTTACGGGGAGAAAATAGAATTGGAAACAGAATCGGGAAAAGAGCTTCTTGAGCAGTTAAAAAACACTAATCACAGGTGGTGGTTAGAATTTGAGATTCATAGCCGATAGAATGCTCGGTAAATTAGCCATATGGCTCAGGATTTTCGGATACGATACCTTATACATTGGAGATTTCGATGTTGAAGATGAAGATACTTTTATGCTCGAAAACTACGTTGACAGAACACTTCTAACGAGAGATAAGGAGCTATATGAGAGATGCGTTAAAAGAAGGAGAAAAGCTATCTTAATAAAGTCGGATGAGGTTATAAATCAGATAAGAGAACTCGTTGAGAATCTTAAAATAGATACCACAATAAGGATGGATAGATGTAGCGTTTGTAACTCAATTCTGAGAAAGCCGACGAGGGAGGAAGCTTTGAGAGTCATGCGGAGAGAGGGGATAAAGGAAGATTTGATGGAAAGATATGAGCTTTGGTTCTGCGAGAAATGCGATAAGCTATACTGGATGGGCAGTCATTACAGAAATATGGTGAAATTTCTGAGAGGATTGGAATGATTACGATCTGCCTCGTAAATACGTATGATAAGCTGAAGCTCCACGAAATCCACTTAAGGAGCATAGCAAGAGCTTCTCCACTATGCTACGCTTACAACTTTCATTTAGCCCTGCTCGATTTTCCGTTCTGGAAGAGCGAAGATGAGCTTGTTAAGGCTATCAGAGATTACACAACGATAGGCGAGAAAGGCAGATATTTGGAAAAGCTTAGAGAGGAGAATAAATTGCATCTTATCGATAAAATCCCCTCCCATTTCGGAGATATAATCGCCACAACATCCAAGCCGGAGAAGAAAACTCTGAGCTTAAACGATTTAAGGAAATTGAGGTCAGCATGCTTTCTTATAGGTCTGGGGAGGAGAGGTCTTCCAAAAGATTTAATAAGGAAAGCTAAACACAATTTTGATGTAACATTCAGAGGTGTGAGTTTGGAAACATGCACGGCAATAGGAGCAATAGCGGCAATAATCTGGGTGATGAGATATGGAAGACCTGAGAATCTGCCCGACTCACGGATTTTATAGAGGAGAAATTTGCAAGTGCGGATACAAAGGCGAAATAATTTTAAGGAAAGAGAAAGTTGAGAAGCTTGGTAGATTTATTTCAGGTGTCTTAAGACATTTTCCCGACAAGTTCGGGCTTGAGATGGACAAAAACGGATGGGTCGATTTTGCAAAGCTCGTAAAGATTGTTGGAAGGAAATACAGATGGGCTAACAGATGGGTTGTAAAGGCCTTAATTTACAGCGATAAAAAGGGGAGATACGAGCTTAACGGAGATAAGATAAGAGCGAGATACGGGCACAGCGTCGATGTGGAGCTATCAGACATGCCCGAAGCGGAAGAAGATTTGCTGTATTACGGAACGAGTGAAGAGGAATCGATAAGACTGCTTGAACTCGGAATAAAGCCTGTAAAGCAGAGCTACGTTCATCTTTCAACAACGATAGAAAAGAGCGAAGAAGTTGCAAGGCTTAGAACGGATGAACCGATAATCTTAGAAATAGATGCGAGGAGGGCGAGAGAAGATGGAATAAGGCTGATAAAGGTTAACGAAAATATAGTTCTCGCAAAAGAGATTCCACCACAATACATACTAAGGGAAATAAGGCTTTAGACGAGTGAAGGATAGAACTGGGTTGTGTTAATTGCGTAACAAACGTAGCCTTTTCTGATCAGAATATCAACAGGTTTTTTGAAATAGACAACCCCATACACCTTTACGCAGACGTTATCGTATCCGGCGGAGATTATCTCGTAACTACCATTCAAAAAGTTCTCAGCTATATTCTTAGTGTAATCTCCACCCCACACGAAGAGTAGAAGTTGCTCGAATGAATTTAACTTGAAATTTATCTGCAGAGTTTTGTTTTCAGCATTATATCTAACATCTTTTATCTCCCATCCCGAAGCGTTGTAGATTAAGAGGATTAGAGCAACTAGAATTATCATCTTTTTTAGCATCGCTCAAAAGATGCAACTATAGAATTTAAAGTTATCGAAAATTATATCTAACGAAATCGCAAACTTTAAATTGCCACTTTGATTCAAAGTCACACATGAACATACTTGGGATGAAGCTGCTAACATTCGGATGCATATCTCTGACCGTATCCATTCAGGTCTTAGTTCTGTTGATTTGGGCATTAAAGATTTGGAGGGATGAAGCATGAATTTTTTGGCGGTCGAAGTTTTCTTGGCATACCTTGTTGTCATCGCTGCCATATCATACTTCGGAGCTAAAAGGACTAAGACCTTAGCAGATTTCGTTGCTGCAAGCGGTCAGCTCGGATTTTGGACGTATTGCCTTCTGATGGTCGGAAGCGTGTTCAGTGGGATGACGTTGATAGGCGTGGCAGGCTTAGGCTTTACAACGGGATGGTCGAATGTATGGGAGAGGATAATCGGGCCACCATTTGCGATTGCATTCGGAACGATTTTAATAGGGCATAGGATGTTCAAAATAAGAGAGAAGAGAGGCATATTAACTATGCAGGATTACTTAGCTTACAGATACAGCGATCCGAAATTCGTGAGATTCTTAGCCGGGATTATATCTGCGGTAACATGTTTCATATATCTGATAGCTCAATACACAGCCATAGGCGTCGCAAGCGTCGTAGTTCTCGGCATCCCGTTTTGGCTCGGCGCATGCATAGCGGCGGCGATAGTTGTTGCATACGTCATGACAGGTGGAATGTTCTCAACAGCATGGACGACTTTCATCCAGTCTCTGCTAATGATTTTCGGCGTTGTAATAACGGTTCCACTCGTCATCAACTGGATAGGTGGCTTCGAAAACCTGAATCATCTCTTAGCAATAATTCCTCAGCTCCAAAGTGCAAATAGAAACGTCCCTCCAGATTTCCTTTTCGGAAAGTATTTGGCTTATCCATTCGCTCCGGCAAAGGTTCCTCTTGCCGGATGGTTGTATAACATAACACTCTTCGGAATAACAGTTCCTCTAGGATTGATGGTTGCACCACACATAGTTAACAACGTTCTAACATTCAAAGAGATAAAATACACGAAGTGGTCTCCGCTCGTGATGTATCTGGTAGGTCTGATCGTCATACTCTCTACATCTATCGCAGGCATGTGTGCAAGAGCAGCATGGGCTTTGGGAAAGATAGATATCCCCACTCTGACTATGGGCTCGATTAAGGTTAGTTGGTCTGACATGGCTTATCCTACGATAGCCAAAGCAGCTTTGCCGGAATGGCTTTTCATCCTTCTGCTACCGACAATATTAGCAGGCGTCATGTCAACCACAGATAGATTGCTGCTCACAGCATCAAGCAACATAGGATACGATATCTATAAAAACGTTCTCAAACCGAATGCAAGCGAGAGAGAAGTCAGAATTATCAGTAAACTTGCGATACCGTTCATCGGATTCTTATCGCTTTACATAGCTTTAAATCCACAGCCGCTTTTAGCTTGGTTCATATGGTCTGCTTTGTCGCTCATGGTTAACTGCTTCTTCTTTCCGATAATTCTCGGAATATACTGGAAGAGAATGAACAGATTCTCAGCGATTTCGAGCATGCTCGCAGGCTTTATTGTAACGGTATTAACCTTCGCCATATTCGGCAAAACTATTCACATCGCCGGATACCCAATGTATTCATCGATTCCGGGATTCTTTGCGAGCATGGTATTTGCGATAGTCCCTTCAGCACTTAGGAAAAGTTAAGATGAACATTGCACCTCTCGGATGGTTATCTTCAACGCAGATCGAGCCATTATAAATCTCCACCAATTTTTTAACTATATATAACCCTATACCGCTCCCTCCCGTGCTAAAACCTTCCTCGAAAATCTTGCTCTTCATCTCATCTGGAATCCCCTCGCCGTAATCTTTTATTCTAAGCTCTGTCTTGTCGTCCAGCTCTTTTATCTCAAAATCTATTCTCTTCGTCTTACCATGCTTCACAGCATTCTGGACGATGTTATCTATTATCGAATATATTCCGTTATCTGCGAGAATGCATCCATCCCCCTTCAGGCTCCATTCGACATTGTAATTTTCGATCACCTTTCTTAACACGTCTTTCAGATCGATTTTCTTCGCTTTAAAATCTACGAATGCTTTTTCGAGGTCTCTTATTCTTGCAATTAGCGTAGCGGCATCTTCAGCTACGTGCGTTATTTTATCGAAGTATTTTACGTTCTCCTCAACCTTCCCTATCTCGCCGTATCCTATGATTATCGAAAGCTTGTTGAGGATGTCATGTCTGAGCAGCTTGTTCGTGAATTTCAATCCGTCATTCAAAAGCGCAATTCTATCGAGCATCGAATTTATTCCCTTTGCAAGTTCCGAAATCTCGTCGTTTCCTTCAGTTTCAAACCTCTTTTGCAAATTCTCCTTTGCCTCATTTACGAATTTTTTTAACGAAAGCAGTCTCCTTAGGTCTGTATTAACCAGATATAGGACGGCTAATCCAACGAGAAGAGTTGAGACTGTGATGCTGAATATGAGATTGAGATTTATGTAGTTAGAAAGCTCTTCCCAAAACGGATAAACATCGAAGCTCAGATCGGCTATCGTGTTTCCTCTCAGATCATATATCGGGACGAAAACTCTCAGATTTCCGTTTTCCCTCACATACTTTAAATTATGCGTCGGAGAGGTAAGCTTAACAGCGATACCGGTAATTTTTGATATCTTGTTTAAAGTCCATTCATCTAAGAATCTGCCGAAGATTAGATAACCTCTCGGTGTTCCGGTCTCGTTGCTCGGTAGGATGTATCTGACTGAAATTAATATAGGTCTGCCGAGATCGATTATTCCTTCCTCCTCTCTTTTGATGCTTTTAACGAAGTTGATCAAGCCGTCAGGAACATCAATCGGTCTGTTATTTATCCAATCGTAAGCTTTAGCATAGACGATATGCTTATTCATGTCCACAAACACTATCATATTTAGTTTCAGGTCGATAAAAGTCTCGTTTACGAGATTGGATTTGATGTATTCTTCATTTCTGTCCGCAACGAATTTATAGCTATCGTCCCAGTAAGCCCAATCCTTGCATACGGTATCTATCTACTCTATTTCGTTATTCAGGACTCTCAGAACTAATTTTGCTTTGTTTCGAACCTCTTTATCTTCGATTATTCTGTTTGTTTTGGAAATAACACTATTCGTATATAGGGTCGTGAGAGAAATTATGAATATGAATGCCAAAGAGATTATCAGTATTGTTCTCCAACGAATTGACATATCTGACCCCTTATCTCGATAATGAGTATTAGTATATCTTGCAGAATTTAAAATTTGCTGTTTATTATAATTCTACTGCTTGCAACGGTATTGCGAATGTGTATTACGCATCTGGCGATGTTATTACAGAATTTGCCGTGTGAAATGATGGTTACATTTCGGTAGTCATTCGGTTTAAGCTTAGCCGTCGCTATGAAATGCTTTATCGTCATTCGAACCTGATTCTGGATTTATCGTATAAGCATAAGATTAACGAAACAACCACAGAAACTTACATTCTCTCCTCTAAGAATATCTTCAGAACATCATTATCCTTTTACTCTGTGCTTTCCAATCTACCACGCACTCACACAATCTTTTAAACCTTTTCGAGAAGCTTAAATAGCAATCCGCATAGATAACCCTTGCCATAATCTCAAATTCCCTCCAAACTGGCTTTGGAAAATGTTAAATTATCGCTTTGCGACATATTAACATGCTTATCGAAGAATTAAAGAACGTGGGTGCTATTAAATTTGGAGAATTTATTCTATCTTCTGGAAAGAAAAGCAATGTGTATATCGATATCAAGGTAGCTGTTACTAAGCCGAGAATTCTCAATAAAATCGCTGAAGAGATGCTAAAAAAAGTTCAGAGCTTGGAATTCGATAAAATAGCGTGCATAGAGCTTGGAGGAGTCCCGTTAGCTGTAGCGTTATCTTTGAAGTCCGGGAAGGATTTGGTTATATTCAGGAAGCAGAGAAAAGATTACGGTGTGAAGGAGGATGTGATAGGCGAGATAAAGCAAGAGGACAGAGTGCTTGTTGTGGAAGATGTTGTAACAACAGGAAAATCTGTGAGAAGTGTTATAGAGAGGGTTGAAAAACTCGGCGGGAAAGCTGTTGCAGTTTTAGCAGTCGTTGATAGGGAAGAGAGCGATATGGAGATAATATCGTTGCTGAAATTATCAGAGATACTCGAAAATATTGATTAAGCTTTCTTTCGAAATCTCAATTCCGCCTCTCCTTAGATAGCTTAGAATTTCATTTACGCTGTAATCTGGGTTGAAATTGTAGCTCTTAACCGAATTTTCTACGATCTCTTCGTCGAATGCAAGTATCTCAGATGTCCTTTTGACATCTATTTTACCTTTCTGAACACCCCTGACAACTTCCTCAACCTGCTCTTTCTTGCTTTTCAACGCATTTTTGTTAGCGGCGATTGTGCAACACGGATAATTGCCGATTATCTCATCGAAATAAATCTTATCCCTCTTTATCATACTTATAAACGGCTCCCAGATAGCTATGCCTTCAACTCCTTTCAAATTCGCTATCATCTTCTCAGGCGATGCAAAATACCTGAAGCATCTAACATCTAATCTATCCTTCACAGCCTTCAGATTCATCTCCATTGCTGACATCTCAGTCGTTCCAAAAATCCCGTTTTTCTTGTCTCCGAAAACTATCCCGCTTCCGTTTTCCGCAATTACATTAAATATCTTCAAATTCTTCATCATAATTCCGAACATTACCTGAGTTACGAGTGGACTTGCAGCGACATCAACCTTCTCAAGAACCAAATCTCTCGTTAAATCGATTGCGTTATCGTATATCAGAACATCGTAGCTTACGGAGCTTATTATGGCTGCATATTCTGTCGATTTCAGTATTCCCACCCGTATCAATTCTCCGAATGGGTAATATCTTGAAAGCCATACTCTGTAAGATTTCCCTATTTCAATCTTCCTTACAATAACCCCCTTTTTTTCGAGGTAGCTTAATATTTCAGAAACTCTCGACTTCGAAACACCTAATGCTTTAACTATTTCGCTCTGCAAAATCCCATCATATTTCGCATCTTTCAGTAACCTTAATAACCTTTCTTCGATCAGCATTAAAATAAATTTAGTCAAAGCTTAAATATTGTTTATGCAACATTTAGTTAGTGGAAGAGGTGATATTCATGAATAATGTCAATAAAACAATTACCCTTTGCGGTAAAGATTGGGCTATAATCGGTGTGGAATTCACATTTCTCGGTGGTAAAGAGGAGTGCGAGAATTGCAGATTGAAAAAGGTTTGCCTGAAACTTAAGGAAGGGTCGAAATATAAAATAGTCGGACTAAGGAACGGGGAGGTTCACAACTGTCCATTGCATGATGAAGGTGTCGTTGCAGTCGAGGTCGTGGAACTTCCGATAATGGCTGCTATTGAAGCGAAATCAGCTGTAGAAGGGGCGAAGATAAGTTTTGACGGAAAATGTAACAAAGTCGATTGCAGTTTCTTCAATCTGTGCAATCCGAGAGAGATTGGGGAAAGCGAATATGCGATTATTGAAAAGGTCGGTGAGGCTTTCGAGTGTCCGAGAGGTAAAACTATGAAGATAGTCGAGCTTAGAAGGATATGATATTATCCCTAATTTCCACAGGCATAGACTCGCCAATAGCGACGTATCTAATGCTCAGAAAAGGGATAAATGCGATTTTATTAAATTTTTACAGAGATAGAGATGAATTGGATAGGCTGCTTGAAATTGCGAAAGTTTTATCAAACTACGGCAGGATAGAGAAGATACTGGTTGCGGAGCATTCGAAAATTTTTACGAGAAACTTCGGCAGATACTCATGCATATACTGTAAGATTTCGATGTTGAAGGTTGCTGAAAAAATCTGCAATGAATTTCGCTGCCACGCAATAGTTACGGGAGATAATCTCGGACAGGTCGCATCACAAACTCTCGATAATATGCTTGTTGTGAGCAAAGCAACGAAGATACCGATAATAAGACCGTTAATCGGATTCGATAAGGAAGAGATTGTGAATATCGCAAAAGAGATCGGAACATACGAAATTTCAATAAAATCTCAGAAAAAATGCCCTTTCTTGCCGAAGAATCCTGCGACTTCGGCTAAGCCGGATAAGATAGATTTTAGCATCGAAGTCTATGTCGATGTTGAAGAGTTAAATTTTCAGCAGCAAATCCATAAGCCTTAATCCATCAACTATTCCGAGCTTCCCTTTCCTGCAATCGCTCTCGTTAAATTTCCGGACATCATCCCTCTTCTTGTTTTTTATTGCGAAAGGAACAGGCTCAGCCACATGCGTTTTCAGCTTTATCGGGGTTGGATGATCTGGAAGTAACATTATCTTAGTCTCTTCGAGATCGATTCTGTCAAGGATGTATCCGACGATTTTCTCATCGTAAAGATTTATAGCCTCCACCTTCTTTTCGAAATCACCTTCATGGCTTGCTTCATCGATTCCTTCGGTATGGAGAAAAACAAGATCGTATTTCCTCAGGGATTTTAAAGCCGCTTTTGCTAAACCTCTGTAATTCGTGTCTATGTATGCTGTCGTTCCTTCGACATCTACTACATCCATCTTCGCAGCTTTTCCTATTCCTTTGAGGAGATCGACTTCACTTATCATCGCCGCCTTAAGCCCGTATTTCTTCTCAAACTCCGGGAAACTTGGTTTCTTTCCGCCGCTCCAAAGCCATATCATGTTAGCCTTATCGCTAATCTCCGGTAGAACTTCTTTGCTCCACTCCATCAGCTCTATCAAAATATCCGCAAGCTCGCCATCCGATGGCAAGAATCTTCTGTAATTCTCGCCCATTATGTCGTGAGGAGCAAATGTCTTTGGAATCCTGTCGAAATCCCTTTCTATTGCGAGAACTCCTCTGAAGGTTACGCTGTGATGAAATCTGATGAAGTCATAGGGCTTAGCTTTATTCAAGTATGAGAAAGCTATCTTTGCTTCTCTATCGCTAATCCTATTCCCGCTGTAATCAATCATTATCTCGTTTTCAACGTAAACGAGATTGCATCTGAAAAAAATCTCGCCTTCTATACCCATCGAAATCGCTTCTATCGCCCCTCTTCCGGTGTAATACTTTCGGGGATCGATGCCTAAGATGGTCATATTAGCTATATCGCTTCCCGGCTCGAAGCCGTCAGGAACTGTTTTTGCCAGCCCGCATACTCCTTCTTTCGCTATATAATTCATGTTCTCCGGATTTGCGTATTCAAGGGGAGTCTTATTTCCGAGTTCCTCTATCTTCCAGTCAGCCATTCCATCCGGGACAAGTATCAGGAATTTCATATATTTCCGACCTCTTTTTCGAGAACGCTTCTTATCTCATCCGGTATCTTAGCTTTTTTGCCATCTTCAATCCACACCTGAATGCTCTTCGCTCTCAGCACTTCCCTTCCGCTGTTCTTTTCTGTTATCTTATACAAAAACTCCCAGCTCGTATTTCCTATATTCCCAACGACCATCTCCACAATCGCATTCTCGCCTATGAACATCGGTGAGATGAAATCCATCTCTATCCTTTTCAAAACGAATTTCGCATCTATTTTCCTGTCTTTGAAGAATTTGAATCTCGCCGCCTCAAGGAATCTTGCGTAGGCTACGTTATTAACATGCCCGAACATGTCGATATCTCCGAACCAGATTTCTATTTCGAACCTCACACGAATTCCTCCAGAGCCTTTGCTATTAAATCTGAGACTGTTAAAAAGCTTATCTGTCTCTCTATAGTATCGGTTGCGATTACATTTGATATTCCCGCATTGTATAGTTTGTTCAAAGCGTTTGAAGCTAAGACAGCGTGAACGCAAGCTGCTTCGACACTCTTGCATCTAAGTTGCTTCGCAGCTTCAACAACCGTTCCTCCGGTGGATATTATGTCATCCACTATGACAACATGCTTATTAGATACATCGATGTTCTTGGGCGAAATAACGACGGTCTCAGCATCCAGTCTCTTCTTCTCAAGATAATCGAAATCGCATTCTGCGAAGCTCGCTGCTCTCTTAACCCTCTCAAGCGATCCTAAATCGGGGGAAATCATTATTACATCTTTGCCCTTGTAATGCCTGCCTATGACTTCCATAGCATCAAGGTTGATTAGCTTTTTAAAATGGCTCATCGCATCTTTGCTGTGGATGTTGACTGTGATGATTTTATCCGCATAGCTCTCGATCATCCTTGCAACAGCTCTTATGCTAACAGCTTCTCCTTCGAGAAAAGCTTTATCCTGCCTTGCGTATCCCATGTAAGGAACTATTGCAATAATGTCTCTCTCAGATAGTGCATCGAGTATCAGCATGAGGTAAATCAGATCGTCATTCGAATTTATGCTTTGAATTACTGCGTAGCTATCATCATCTCCAACAATCCTTACGTAAAGCTCTCCATCGGGGAATTTTTTATAAACCGATTCCGCAATCTCTAACTTCGCCTTCTCAGCTATCCTTTTCCCCAATAACGGTGATGCGGGGCCAATAACGAGTTTCATATTTTTGAATTCATACGGATATTAATATCTATTTCTCTTTCTAACTCCCCTTATTTTGACATGATCGAAATGCTAATACAGAACCCCAGTTTTTGTCGTATCTTAGAGGGGTGATGGCAAATCTACATAATTTGCTTTCATAGTATCCATTGACTTTTAAAAGATTAGCAACCGTAATTGACTTATATTATTTTGATCTCCCCATCGCTCATCTTGTCTAATCTGCAGCTTTTTTATTATACATCATCGGAACAGATCATCTTTTGCTATTTTTCCCACGATCGCTTACACAATGCTGTTAAGCTTAGCAGAATAGCTTTAAGCAGTCCGAATTGTAATATATACAGCGTGTTTCTCTCCATAACCCCGGACATGTAGTATTTGAACTTTCAGTTTTTTGAAAAGTGGAAAAAGGGGTTAAAATTAAATAGATTGAGAAGTAGCTGAGATATGAACGGAATGATGTATGGATACTGGAACTATTTCGGATTCCCTTATTTCGGTATGCTGTTCTGGTGGATTATATTCGTAATAATCGGATTCCTCGTCTATCAGGATGCAAACAAAAGGGATATGAACGGTCTGTTGTGGTTCATTCTCGTAATACTGCCGATGATCGGAATAATCTTCTTAATTCTCTACATCGTCATCAGAGAAACTTCCTCCAAGGAAAAGAAAGATGCCTTAGAGATTCTGAAAGAGAGGTTTGCGAGAGGAGAGATAACTGAGGAGGAATATTTGAGAATGAAAAGAGAGTTGAGGGGAGAACATGAAGCATAATAGCATGGATATGCACGATCATGCAAAGCATGATGCTCATGAAATGCATGAGCATAGCGAACAAATACATGAACACCATAAACACATGCTTCGGGATTTCAAAAGGAGATTTTACGTTAATTTTAACGATTCCGATTCTAATATTTTCACTAGCAATTCAGAATTTCCTAAACTTTAAACTCGAATTTTCGGGATCGCTCTATCTGCTATTCATTCTTGCATCTGCTGTTTACTTCTACGGCGGCTATCCTTTTCTCAAAGGGCTTTTCAATGAACTCAACAAAAGACAGCCGGGAATGATGACACTGATAGCTGTTGCGATAAGCGTTGCATATTTTTACAGCTCTGCCGTAGTTTTCGGGTTAAAAGGCAAGTTCTTCTTCTGGGAGCTTGCGACGCTTATAGACATCATGCTACTTGGACATTGGATAGAGATGAGATCAGTCTTAGGGGCATCTAAGGCACTTGAGGAGCTTGTAAAAATAATGCCATCGAAAGCGCACACGATAAAAAACGGGGATATAGAGGATGTAGAAGTTGATATGCTAAAACCGGGCGATAAAGTCTTAGTAAAGCCGGGAGAGAAGATTCCAGTTGATGGCGTAGTTTTAGAAGGTGAGAGTTATGTGGATGAATCGATGCTCACAGGAGAATCGAAACCCGTTGCTAAGAAACCGGGAGATAAAGTTATCGGAGGATCGATTAACGGCAATGCATCCATAACAGTTACAGTCGAAAAAACGGGAAAAGATACGTATCTAAGTCAGGTTATAGAACTCGTCAGAATGGCTCAGGAAAGCAAATCGAAAACTCAGGATTTGGCAAATAAAGCAGCGTCATTTCTAACAGTAATAGCACTCACAATAGGTGGGATAACTCTGATCGCATGGCTCGCATACAAAAGCGATTTCGCTTTCGCAATAGAAAGAGCTGTTACTGTTATGGTGATTACATGCCCCCACGCTCTTGGTTTGGCAATTCCCTTAGTCGTTGCGGTTTCAACATCATTGGCAGCGAAATCAGGG
>CAZVXC010000026.1:0-12528 GCA_964631435.1 uncultured archaeon
CCGTTAGTAACGAACGGTTCGATCGCAATAACCATCCCCTCTTCGAGCTTCACCCCTTTCTTCGTTTTGTAATTGTAAATCGTCGGCTCCGCATGAGCAATATATCTATCTAATCCATGACCTGTTAGATTATAAACCGGATTAAAGCCGAAATCTTTCACGGTTCTCTCTATAACCTCTCCGATTTCATTCGTCATCACACCCGGCTCTATTATCTCAATTGCATTTTTTAACGCCTCTTCAGACGCTTTGACAAGCTCGCTATTATCGCCGAGATCGATTGTGAATGCGGAATCTGCTATGTAACCATCGACATGTGAGCCTAAATCTACCTTCACAATATCCCCTTCTTTAAGAACCCTCTCATCTTCCTTAGATGGAGTGCAATGGGCAGCATCCTCGTTTACAGAGATGTTGCACTGAAAAGCCTGCTTTGCTCCAAGCTCCTTTATTCTATTCTCAGCAAACTCAGCAATCTCAACCATCTTTGCTCCAACCTTTATCTTGTCCCTAACCTCTTCCTTAACTTTCCTTAATATTTCACCCGCCTGAATGTATTTCTCTATCATTCTCCCAGCCTCACGAAATCATTATATTTTGTTAAAACTTCGCAACCATGTTTTTTAACAACTACGCAATCTTCAACTCTCACTCCGCCAACTTTTTTGTAATAAAGACCCGGCTCTATCGTTACAACCATTCCAGCCTTCAAATTTTCATCGTTCTCCGAAATTCTCGGCTTCTCATGAATTTCCAATCCGACGCCATGTCCCGTTGAATGGACGAACCCCTCCTTCGCTTTCTTCCTTATAGTTTCGTATCCGTAAGATTCCAAGATATCGCAAACAGCGTAATGAACATCTTTCGCATTGATTCCGTCTCTAATTTTCTCAATAGCCTTGTTTTTTGCTTCGATGCAAGCTTTCAACATCGAAATTATCTCATCGTTATCATTGATGATGACTGTCCTTGTGAAATCAGAATAATAGCCTGTTCTCTTGCTTCGGGGAAATAAATCGAATATGACGTGGTCTTCGATTAAGCCTTCTCCGATTGAATGCGGATTCGAGCTTTCCAATCCCGATGAGATTATAGTATCTTCGGCGTAGTAGCTCTTTTCAAAGAGGTAGCTCTCAACTTTATTCCTCAGGACATCAATCCGCTTTTCCCTCTTTAAGAGATTGAGGAAATATTCGAAAGCGTCGATTATGGCTTTACTCGTTTCTCTTATGTAGTTTATCTCTGTAGAGCTTTTAACAGCTCTCATATCGGAATACGGGTTCTCTACTACTTCTATATCAAAGTGTTTCCACAGACGGAACGATAGAAATGACGGAAACTCTTCGGGAATTAGTATTTTTCTTGCGTGATGCGTTTTAAGTGTTTCTACGAACACAATAGCCAGAGCATCTTTCGGATTCTTAAGCTCTTTCAACTTCTCGTAATATCCTAAATCTGTAAGGGATGCAAGCTCCCTTACTCTACTTTCCTTCTCAGCTCTCCTTTTCTCCATTTCGCTCACAATCATTAATTCAGTCCCATCGCTGCCGATCATGTAAAACGCTTTGTCTGGAATTTTGAACCTCGTTGCGTAATAGAAATTTGCATCCCTGCTGTCTGCATACATCACAAAGAAATCTGCATTTTTCTCGCTGAGTAAGTTATAGATCATAGATAAAAGCATGAAGAAAGATATTAAAAGATATACCAAAAAATTGATAAACCGGTTAATATATCTCGCCTTTGAGGGCCGGTAGCTTAGCCAGGCAGAGCACGGGACTCTTAATCCCGGTGTCGGGGGTTCAAATCCCCTCCGGCCCGTTCAACGGGCCCGTGGCTCAGCATGGATAGAGCGACGGCCTTCTAAGCCGTAGATCCCGGGTTCAAATCCCGGCGGGTCCGCTATAATATGATATCATTTTTGGCCTAAAGCTACAAATATTGTGATATTTCTACAATTAGAACTACAGCAGTTTTCGCCTGTGCATTCTACCCTTACGTTTTTTAGTCCTGCCTCTTTGAACCACTGCTTAATATCTTCTCTTTTGAAGCCCATCCATCTGTCATGATGAACATCTCTCAGAATTTTGAAATTGTGTTCGTCCATATCTGTGATAACTAGTTTACCTCTTGGCTTAAGAATTCGCACCATCTCTCTTATCGCTTTTAATGGGGATTCTACGTGGTGAAGACACATATTGGCAAAAACGTAGTCGACTGATTTATCTGAAATAGGCAGTCTTTCTGCGTCTCCGACACAGTAATTGACAGATGACTTAAACTTCTTTTTCATTTCCTTTAGCATCGCTTTTGATTTGTCGACAGCAACCACCTGCAGACCTTTGCGAACCAATCCTTCGGTAATGAATCCAGTGCCAGCCCCGATGTCTGCAGCCATTCTACCTTCTTCCACATCAGCTATTGCCAGAGCTTTGTCTCTGATTGTCTCTGAAAAGAAACTTTTACGCATTTCATCCCAAAGATAGGCCACTTCATCGAAAAAATCTCCATTACCCATTCCCCTCACCAATTTTTTTACTCATCTGCTGGGAGGGGATGCTATTAATATTTTGCGTAAATCGTTAAGATATCTCCGTCTTCAAGAATGTAGTCGAGACCAACTCTCTGTCCATCAAATTTAACACTCTTCCCCCATACTTTCGCATATCTGAAATTTTCGAGCAAATCCCTATGCAACAAACGTCTTCCACCATACCTTTGCCTTTTATATGTTCTTTTTCCTCTTTCCTTGCCAAACACATTTATTCGAGTGTTTTAGATGACTTACATTCTGGGCTAGCCAAGTGCAAAAGATAAATACCTTGACGTTTTAATAATCAGGGGACCCGTGGGGTAGCGGATAGCCCATAGGTTTTCGGAGACTCTAACCCGGGTTAATTCGGCGTCCGCTATTTAATTAATTTATAAATCTCCTCTCCAAGCTCACTTAATATCTCTCTTGCATCATCTATCTCTCCAATATCGATGTTTGCAACAGCCCTTCCGATTATTCTGAGAAAAACATCGAAGGTTTCAAAATCTAAGCAGATTTTATCATCGATCTTCTCAGCTTTTCCGAGTTTCCGTTTAAGAATCGCAAATTCATCTTCCACGAAAATATTTTAAAACGTGCTGCCTATAAAAGTTTTAGTAACAATTTTTGGAGGTGGTAAAATGAAAATATGGTATATCGGTGCTTACGGTATTGTTTCAACAACCGCAATGGTCGGCGGGAAGCTAATTGAGAAGAATAAGGTGGATAAAATAGGACTTGTCAGCGAACTTCCTTTCTTTGAAGGAATTGATAAATATGCTCCCTTAAAATTTGAATTTGGGGGACATGAAGTGAGGAAGGTGGAAAATGCTTATAACGCTGCTCTGCAACACTGGAATCAGAACAGGCATTTCGAAAAAGATTACCTCGATGAGGTCAAAGAAGACTTAGAGAAAATTGTTGCCGCAAAGGGGACGGCATTAAATTGTGGAAGCGGAGTTGAAGCTCTCGGAGAATTGGATACACTTGAAAAAGATGAAAAGAGTTTATCCGAGATAGTTGAGAAACTTGAGGATGATATAAAGAGATTCGCCGATAATGAGACCGTCGTTATTAATGTCGCATCAACTGAGCCTCTGCCGAAGTTTAACGATAAATATCACAAAACATTGGACGGCTTTGAGAGGATGATCGAAGATGATGCGAAGGAATTTGCAACGGCAAGCATGCTCTACGCATATGCCGCTTTAAAGAACCGCATTCCTTACGGTAATTTCACCCCAAGTGTGGGATCATCTTTGCCTGCGTTAAAGGAGCTTGCAATCGAAAAGAAAGTTCCACATGCTGGTAACGATGGAAAGACGGGAGAAACCTTGGTCAAAACGACCTTAGCACCCATGTTCGCTTACAGGAATCTAAAAATAATAGGATGGATGAGCTACAACATACTCGGAGACTTAGATGGCTTAGTGTTGAGTCATGCTGAGAACAAGGAGAGCAAGGTTATAAGCAAGGATAAAGTTCTTGAGAAAGTCTTAGGCTATTCGCCATTCAGCATAACCGAAATAGAATTCTTCCCGTCCTTAGTTGATAACAAAACGGCTTTCGATTTCATCCACTTCCAAGGATTCCTCGGAACGAAGATGAAGTTTTACTTCATATGGGACGGAATAGATGCGATAGTTGCGGCACCGCTCACATTGGATATAGCGAGGTTCCTGTTATTTGCGAAGAAGAAAGGTATATTCGGAGTTGTGAGGGAAATGGGGTTCTTCTTCAAGAGTCCGATGGAGAATGAGAACGTCAACACGCACTCTCAATTCGAGGAGCTTAGAAACTGGTTCAGAGAAAATCTATGAGAGAAACATGGGTTCTGAGGAGATGTGATGACAGAAATTCTCTATGGCTTTGGACGAAGGTTAAGAATCCCCTCAGAGTTGCCTTCAATTACCTCATAATATCTCTATGCAGAATTCTGCCATCTCTCAGAATTAAGAATTTCCTCTACTCCTTTCTCGGTGCAAAAATCGGTAAGAACGTTGCCTTCGGGCTTGAAGCCACGATCGACATATTTTTCCCTGAATTGATAGAGATCGGAGATAACAGCATAATAGGCTACAGAGCGACGATTCTTACTCACGAATTTCTGATGAACGAAGTCAGAGTCGGGAGGGTCAGAATAGGAAAAAACGTTGTCGTAGGTGCTAACACAACGATTCTCGCAGGAGTCAAAATAGGCGATAATTCAGTAATATCGGCGTGTTCTTTGGTTAACAGAGACATACCGTCAAAAGTTCTCGCTGGAGGAGTTCCTGCTAAGGTAATTAGAAAGCTTTAGTATTGAGATCGTCGAAACAAACGATAAGATAAGAGTAACGAAGGCTATCTCTCTTATATGCGATTCCGGAATATATGGATGGGTTTGAAGAGCGTAATCGAAGAAATCGTTTAACAGCAGTAAACTCAATGAGATTGAAAAATTCTTTACATTGCCCTTGAAATACCCGGCTAAGAACAATCCCTCAGATGCAAGGAGGAGATGGGCTACGAAAAGGATCGAATATAGGATCGGATTTATGCTGAGGAAGTAATCGCTATACAACGCAATCACAATGCAAGTCCATATCCCGTATTTTAACGTGCTTGAAGCTGCTAAAAAGAACAGCGTCGGAAATTCCTTTGATTTTGAGATTAGATAAGTTGAGATGGCAAATAGAAGAGCAGAATTGGGACAGTCTGTAACAAAAATCCAGAGATAAAATGGCGTTTCTAAAAGCTGGAATCTGTAATAATATATTCCGTAAAGGAAGCCGATGACGTTTAAAATCGATAGAATAGTTAGAAACCTCGAACTATCAGCCATCATGCAAAAGTATATATATAATTTATAAGGGTTTTTAAATATGCCCGACTACAAAATAAAAATAGAGAACGTGGTCGCATCTACTCAGATAGGTGAAAATATAGATTTAAATAGAATCGCAAGAGAGGTTAAAGATGCTGAATACAAACCAAAACAATTTCCCGGTCTCGTTTTAAGGATAAAAGAACCAAAATCTGCAGCACTCGTTTTCAGAAGTGGTAAAGTCGTTTGCACGGGATCGAAATCTGTTGAGGATGCAAAAAGAGCTATAAAGCAGGTTGTGAAAATCGTCGGAAGCTTTGGGATACCTGTTTATGAAGACCCGGAGGTTAAGGTTCAAAATATCGTCGCTTCAGCAGATCTAGGCGTCGATCTCAATTTAAATGCTATAGCAATAGGCTTAGGATTGGAAAATATCGAGTATGAGCCAGAACAATTTCCCGGACTCGTTTACAGGCTGAAAGATCCGAGAGTTGTTGTCCTCATCTTCGGGTCCGGGAAGATGGTTGTTACCGGCGGTAAAAAGCCGGAGGACGCGAAGAGGGCTGTGGAAAAAATTTCGGAGGAATTAACTGCTTTAGGACTAATGTAGCTATGAGCCTTTCTAAGGCTACTCCAATAATGATAAGTTATTTTTTCATATCTATTGCATTCGGTGTTATATCATCGAAGTATCTCGGCTATAAGGCAATATTAATGTCCCTAGCTGTCTTTGCCGGTGCTGCACAGTTCATAGCCATAAAGATGCTTGAAAGCAAAGCGTGCATCGCTCTGATAGTTCTCATAACTTTCCTCATAAATTCGAGACATTTCTTGCTTTCAGGATACATATCGAGATTTTTTGAAAGGTTGAACTGGCGTAAGAAGATGCTCTTAGCTTTCGGCGTAACAGATGAAACATTCGCAATCGGAATTATGCATCTTAAAGATGAAGACTGGGGCTTTCAAATTAAGCTAAATACTCTTTCGCTCTTAGCTTGGGTTTCTGGAACAGCTTTCGGTGTTGTCTTTGGCGAGATAATTCCAGAAAGCTTTAACGCAGTTCTGCCATTCGGGCTGACCGCGATGTTCATATCCATCTTGAACTCGAACATAAGCGGGAAGAGCCATATAATCGCAGCTCTCGTATCTGGAGCGATAGCTGTCTATTTAAAGAATGAATTTAGCATAATTATCGCATCAATCGCAGGAATAATCGCAGGAGGTGTGAGTGAGAGATGGATGGAACAGCGTTAATAGTCGGGATGGCTTTGGTAACCTATTTCACAAGAGCCTTACCATTTTTCGCAAACATTAGAGAAAGCAGATTCATAAAATTTGTCCCCGCAGCAGTATTCTCAGCCTTAATTTTCCCGGATATCTTTTCAAGTTATGAGAAATTTGTTGTCGGTGCTATTCTTTTCGCAATAACCTACAAAAATCGGAATCTGCTCATCGCATTCGCTATAGGTGTGATCTTGCTGTATTTGGTCAATCTCTTTCGACATACCTTCCTCTAAGCTCTATCTCTCTGAACCTCTCCATGACATCTTCGAATTTTTCATAAGCTTTGTATCCTTCAACAAAACTCTCCCAAAGCTCCTCCCAGTTGTCGAATCCTGCTTTTAACGCCTCGAAAAATACATGGATATCCGTTCCCTTCGCTTCCAATCTTTCGTCATAGAAGGATAAACCGAAATCTATGAAATAGACTCTGCCATCGCATAGAATCATGTTCATCGGTGTCAAGTCTCCGTGAATGATCGCCGCTCTATGCAGTTTCGCAACGCATCTCCCTATCTCAAAGCAAACCTCTTTGCTTATAGCATCTTTAATAGCGTAACCGTCTATCTTCTCCATGACTATCTTATCATCTTCGACATCGAAAATTATCGGAGTGGCAACACCTGCTTTTCTCGCTGCAGAAATTATCTTCGCCTCAGTTATCGTTCTCTTCTTCCTTAAAATCTCGTCAAGCTCTTTTATCCTGTATCTCTTAGTTTTCCTTATCTTCTCAACCCTATCGTCGTAAATCCTTATTTCCGCCTCTCCGCCTAAGTAAATTCTCACCATAAAACCTCAACTTCCTCTATTCTGAAATCGGGTTTTATAAAAGACCTTTTCGGCTCACATTTTAATCCCGATTTGAACATTATCAATCCCGTGTAAGCGATCATAGCCCCGTTATCTCCCATGTATTCCTTAGGTGGAGCGTAAAATCTTGCATTTCTCTCTTCGCACATTATTTTAAGCATCTCTTGAAGCCTCGAATTTGCACCGACTCCTCCTACAAGTAGAGCCTCGTCTTTGTTAAGGTAAGCCATAGCTCTCTCTGTAACCTCGGTAAGCATGGCGAATGCAGTTTCCTGAAAGCTGAATGCTATATCCTCTATTCTAACACCATTCTCAAACAACTTTTTGGCTGCCGTTACAATTCCGCTGAAAGAGAAGTCCATCCCTTTAACAACGTAAGGCAACTCGTAATACCTCTTTCCTCTCTTTGCAAGCTCCTCTATTCTCGGCCCACCGGGATGAGGTAAGTTAAAGAATCTCGCAAGCTTATCCAAAGCGTTCCCGATTCCTATGTCAAGAGTCTCACCGAAAACCCTGTATCTTCTATTCCTCTTCGCAATAACCTGACTGTTCCCTCCGCTTACATAGAGTGTTACGGGATCGTTTGCATTCGTCATCCACTTCCCGATTTCTACGTGAGCTAAGCAGTGATTAACGCCAATGAGAGGTTTTTTAAGTTTCAAAGCAAGCGTTCTTGCAGCGGTAGCACCTATTCTCAAACACGGCCCCATCCCGGGGCCTTGAGAGAATGCTACCACATCGATCTCTTTTGGCGATACATCGCTAAAAACTTCTTTGAAAATCTTGCCGGCTATTTCTGAATGATGCTGTGCAGCTTCTCTCGGATGAATACCGCCTTCTTTCGGCTTGTAAGCTTCGCTAACAACTTTTATTACTTCATCCTCTGTAACGACACCTACGCTGAAGTTCCATGCTGTTGATTCTATGCCTAATGCGATCATTTCTTGAATTCAGTATAGCCGCATTTGCCGCAAGTTCTTCTGTCTTTATGCTCTGCCAAGAAAACGCCTTCTCCGCATCTCGGACAGAATTTTCTCTTTCTGATTACCTTATCTCCCTTTATCTCGTAGAATTCAGATACGAGCACCTCTCCCTTTTTCTTCGGCATTATTCCTCCTCCTTAAAGTTCCTCTTAATCACGTAATCCTCCTCAACGGACATCATATCTTCAGGTGTATCGTATATCAAAGCATATCCCTTCGCTTCCATCTTTCCGAATTCCGGCTTCATCCATCTGATAACGAGTCTATCGAGATTTGCGTTAAGCAAACCTGCAAGCTTTTCCCTAACCTCCTTTCGAGAGGGTGTAACCTTAGTGTCCCAGTATCTAACTCTGAAGTAAATTTCCCTCCTTTTCAGCAATGGATTCTCAGCCTTCTTTTCTATCAGCAATTCCATTACTTCCACCTCCGATTAACAATTCTTTAACTCTATCCTCACCTATCTCTTCCATCTCTTCGAGAATGTGGGATATTAGAACTTTATCATTCTCATTAACAACGTAAGCCGCCACACCCTTAGACGGGACACCGTATAATATAACGCTTTTTTCATCAAGAATCAGAGAAAGGGGCAGAGCTGCCAAATCCTCTTCACCTTCTACAATGACGCAATACCTCTTTTTCGACCCCGCTATCTTAATCAGCACTTCAACGAGTTCATCACTTATATGCCCCTGCGGATTCTTCACCTTCACGACCTCGTAATCTTTCAGATATTCGAATATTTTCTTGCTGAATTCTTCGCTAAGCACCTCTCTCTTGGTTTTTAAATCTATTATGACAATATTCGGCTTGTAACCTGCTTTTAATGTATAATAGCTTACGAGGTCTCCTATCGTTGCTAAGTATTTGGCATCTCTCAGCTCCTCAATTTTCTTAATCAACTCCTCTCCGTTTCCCTCATAAATCCTTCCGAAAGGCTTTGACAACCTTTTTCTGTGATCCCCACTTATCCTCAGCATATCAGCCCACTATCAATGCATACTTTCCGGCATATTTGACTCCAAGTTTCTTTGCGATCTCGCTCTTCTCAGGATCGACTATTACTACGTATCCGAACCACTCCTTAGTGAATTCTTTACTCCCGCAAACCTTGCATACCGTAGGATTCTCGGTTATATACCTGCATTTCTTGCATGCGAACTCAGTCATTTTTCTCCACCACTAGCTTCTTTTTATCCTCTTCTATCCATTTTAAAGCTCCGAGCCAAGGCTGTCTCATCGTTAAGCCAATTTTACTCTTTTCAGGCTCTCTCTCTTTCAAAGACACTGCAACTATCCTCGCTCTAACGATATCCCCTTCTTCGAGAGTCCTTTTTGTTTCTTTGCCAACGAGTCTTTTATTCTTCTCATCAAAATTCAGATAGTCATCTGTTATCTGACTCATGTGAAGCAAACCATCCAAGGGGCCGAGAGAAACGAAAGCTCCGAATTCTACAATTTCATTCACAATACCCTCAATGACCTCTTGCATTAAGGGTTTGAACGTTATTGCTGTGAAAACGACATCGAAATACACTCCCCCATCTCCTTCGATTACCCTACCTTCTCCAATTTCTTCGAGATTTTCAATTCCCACAATCATTCCATATTCCTTATCGAGTTTTCCTTCAAAATTTTCCCATATAAGCTCTCTGATTATCTTCTCAATATTCTCCCCAAGCCTGTTAGGTGGGACTCTCACAGTATCTCTAACTTTTATCCTTGCATACATGAGCATCACCAGAATTCGGAACAGCTTTCAGCAATTTGCAGAGATGGATCAGTGTATTTAAATATATCGCAACAACATCTTTGCATCAAACCGGATAAACTCGATAAATTTTAATAATTCAGCATCGAACACAGCATGATGAATGAAGATCATATTAAACAGCTTAGCAAGTGTATTCAATGCGGAACATGTATCGGAAGCTGTTTTTCAGGGAAGGTTACAGCTTTGAACACGAGAAAGATTTTGATGGAGTATATTGCGAAAGGTCTGCCGATAAAGGATAACGGAACGATTTGGTTCTGCGTAACGTGTTACGCCTGCCAAGAGAGATGTCCAAGAGGGATTCCTCTCGTAGATATCCTTCTTGAAGCAAGAAGAGAACTGATAGCGGATAAAGGCTTTCCCGGAAAGTTGAAGAACGTTTTCAAATTCCTATACGATTTCTCGGCATTCGTTCCTGCAAGGGAAGAGAATTCCGTGCTAAGGAAGGAACTCGGATTAAAGCTTTACCACTCCCAATATTATGAGGATGCGAAGGAAGAAGTTAGAGAAATCGTGAGCAGATACATAGGAGGCTTGATAGAATGAAATTTTTCCCCGGATGCATGATTCACAACAGATATCCGGGAATTGAGAAATCTCTCTTCTACGTTTTCGAGAAACTCGGCATCGAAATTGAACCTCTTGAAAAATCATCCTGCTGTCCTGCGCCATCCATAACAAAATCCGTAAGCGTTGAGCTATGGGAGGAGATAGCTCTCAGGAACATAAGGCTCGCTAATAACGACACGATCATCACAGCATGCAACGGTTGTTTCACAACTCTATTAGAAGTCTCCGAGAAGTTTAATGTAGGCGATATAAGGCACGTTGCGGAATTCCTCTATTCCGAGTTCGGTTTGAAAACGTTGAAGAAGTTTATCGCAAAGAAATTACCGCTTAGAGTGGCTGTCCATTACGGATGCCATTTCTTCAGACCGGGTAAAAATAAGAAATTTACATCATCTGAGAGGCCGAAGATGCTTGATGAACTCGTCGAAATCTTAGGCTCCGAAAGCATTAATCACAGATACAAATTCATGTGTTGCGGCGGTGGAGGAGGAGTTAGAGCTGGTGCGAAGGATGTTGCTCTCAATCTTCTCAACAAAAAGATGGAAGGAATTACGGAAGCTGATGTCGATGCGATCGTCGTCATATGCCCACTCTGCCTTAACCAGTTCGATGTCGGACAGGTTGAGCTGAAAAAGATGGGATACGATTACAACATCCCATGCGTCCATTACGTCCAGCTTTTAGCGATAGCTATGGGAATGGATGTAAAGCTCAGCGGAATCGAAGATCACAGGATAGTCGAGCAGAAATTAATCGAGAAACTCGTTAAGGGAGAGGAGTATGAGACTGATTAATGGAATGAAATGCTATGGAATAAAGGAAGGGAAAAACGGGGTTGGAATAGTCGTTATAAAAGGAAAGATATTTGCGGCATACACGAAGAACAAAATAAAGGCTGCGCCTATAATATTCAATCAGAGAAACTTGGGTAATGAGGTTTGCGGAATAATAGTCAATTCCGGGAATGCGAACGCTTATACTGGCGAGGAAGGAGTTAGAGATGCGAAAAAGATGGCTGAATTTCTCGCTAAGAAGCTGAATTGTGGAATAGATAAGATAGCCGTTGCATCAACCGGGATAATAGGAAGGAAGCTTAACATTAATAAGATCGAAAAATTGGCGGAAAGAGTTTTTGATAATCTCGGAGATAGCATTGAGGACTTAGAAGCGTTTGCAAAGGCGATAACAACGACGGACAGGTTTCCGAAGATTGCTATGCGTTCCTTCAATGGCGTAAAGATAATCGGTGTCGCTAAGGGGGCAGGCATGATAGCACCGAATATGGCGACGATGTTAGCTTTCGTTTTCACTGATGCGAAAGTAGATGGAATTGAAGAAATTTTCAGAGAGGCAATAAATCTTTCATTTAACAGGCTGATCGTGGATGGAGATACATCGACTAACGACAGCGTTTTTCTCGTAACGACTGAGGAGAAGGAAGCTGACAAAGATGCATTCAGAAAAAATTTGATAGATGTTTCCATCGAACTTGCGGAGATGATAGCAAGAGATGGGGAAGGAGCGACGAAAGTTATTTGGGTTCATGTGAGCGGTGCTAAGAACGATGATGACGCTTTAAAAGTTGCGAGAGCAGTTGCATCATCGATACTCGTAAAGACTGCAATTTTCGGAGAAGACCCGAATTTCGGAAGGATAATTGCTGCCATAGGTTATTCATCCGCTGAAGTCGATGAGATCATAAGTTTAAGAATTAAAAGCGAGAGAGGGGATGTCATTTTGATAGATAAAGGGAGAATATGTGAAGCTAAGG
>CAZVXC010000027.1:0-12236 GCA_964631435.1 uncultured archaeon
GTCCTTATCACTATCTCAGCCTCATCTCTGAGAGGGTGAGGGAAGTTATACTTAGCTATCAAAACTCCATCGATGCTAATGAGTTCGTGCTGAAGTAGGTTCAGATACGTGTGATCTTCACCCTTTACTATAAGCTTCGCATAATCATCTTTCAGCTCAACTATCTTCACTTCCATGCTATCTCCCCCCTGCCGTATCTCTTTGCTATCTTCCTGTTCTCAACGTTACCGCACCTCGGACATTTAAGCTTATCCTTTTCTCTAACCAAGCTGTTACCGCAAACGCTACAAAGAGCTTTCAGAACTCCAAGTTCCTCATCTTTTATAGTTATCCTCAAATTCTCATCCAAAACCTTAGCAGCAATTATATCCCAGTATCTGACACCTTCTTCAACATTCTTCATAAACCTCTCGCTTATGTTCGAAACGTGCAACAAAGCTCTATCGTAATGTTTCAGCGATCTTTCACTTCCAGCCTTTCTCGCTATCTCAACGATAGCGAAGCTTTCTCTCGTATCCACAACCCTTCCTATGACTACGTCCCCCTTTTTTATTTCGGGAATCACTTTTATCGGGGATATGTTAATAGTTTTGTTCTTTATCCGAATTTTTCCGGCTTTCGAAGCGTAAAGCTTCCCGTTTTCCTCATATACTCCTTCTCCTGCGAGGTATTCTTCAGCGTAACCCAAAAAATCTCCCGGAAATGCGAACATTTAAATCCTCTCCATCCTAAATACTTCTACGGGTATTAGCTTATATTGTTTTTCATGGAATTTGTATAACCTCTTCAGAGGAATTTTGTATCTCCACACATGCGAGATTTTAAAGCCGTTAGCTCTTGCTAAGCTTTCTACAAAGCTCTGAGATGAAGCTGAGTGTATCGAATAAATAACTTTGCCTATCTCGAAAGCTTTTTCAAGAAATGCTCTGTCGGCATGCCTCCTTTTTATTCCGAATGGGGGATTCATGACGACATTGACCTTCTTCTTAACATTCAGGAATCTGACATCGCACAAAACGAAATCGACATCAGCATTAACAACCTCAGCATTCTTCTTAGCTATCTTTAATGCTTTGAAATCAATATCGATCCCGATAACGTCGAATCCGACGAGATTGAAAGCTATCGATAGCATTCCCGTCCCGCAACCGAGATCTAAGAACAAATTATCCTCTTTCATCAAATAAGCCGTAACCGCAATCTCAGCCGCAAGAGATGGGGGAGTTAAATACTGTTCGTAACGAACCTTAGGCTCTTTGAAGACCTGAATTTTCTCAAGAATCATCGCAATTTCTTTCTTCATGGATTGGCTGGATAAAAATTTAAAAAAAGGAGGCTACCCGAATAGAGCGCCTAAACCTTCTAAAGCCTCTTCCTCCTTAGCTTCCTCTTCTTCCTCCTTCTCTTCTTCCTTCTTCTCCTCTTTTACCTCCTCTTTCTTTTCGGATATAACAACACTTGAGCTTAACCTCTGCCTTAAATCATCATCGAGAGCATCCTCGCTAAGATGAGATGCCAAAGCAAGCATCTCCGAATAAGCTTTCGCAAGTAAATCTTCGATGACATCTTTCTCGAATATTACGGCATTTATAGCGAGGTTTCTAGCGTCCATAACTGCTTTCATTATCAGTATCTCCGCAGTCTCCTCTGTAACGTATGCGGCACTAACGGCTAAGTTCAAAGCTTTTCTTGCCGCCTCTACAAAGTCATCAAAGACTTTCGCCTCATCGATTGCGAGATCATCGACCGTAAACAAAATACCCTTCTCGAAAACTGCTTTCGTCTCAAGCCCTATTTTTATCGGTTTTATCTCAAGCAGTTGCAAAGCTCTTGCAACCTCTGGCTTCACAACTTCTCCTGCCTTTACGACCGTCGTTGTAGCCTTAATAACGATCTTACCCTTCTCAATAGCCGCAGGGATACCTGCTGCTTGAATATCTCCGAGTATTGGTCCGGGTGGGAAATTCGTTGGGCCTTCTTCTACGACGACGTCAACTGGCGAGACCTGATTCGGTTTTAGCGGGGATGGAGTCTTTGTCTCCTCAAGCTTTTTGTATAGCTTGAACGGATTTAGGTTAGATGCGACTATAGCCACCTGATCTTCTATGTAATCTTTAAGCTTCACATAATCCCCACCCAAGGAATCTAAAGCTCTTTCGAGTAGCGAGTTCTTTACAACCTTTATCAACGCTTCTCCCCTGAGATTTCTCCTTATGCTCTGGAATTGCGTAGATGGAACTCCTCTGAATCCGACTATCGCTATACTCGGATACTCTCTGATTATTCTTTTTAACTCCTCAACCGTATCGAGCTTCCATTGAGGAACTTTCCCTCTTACAGCTGCCATTCTAAATCACCCTTACAGCGGATCCCATCGTCGTTTTAACAAACACTGACTTGACCACCTGTTGAGGATTCTCATACTTATTCTCAACGACTTTAAGTATTTCGGTTGCATTCTCGGCTAAGTCTGAAGGAGGCATATCTTTCGTTCCAATCGGTGCGTGGAATGTAACCTTATCTCTCGTCCTTATCCTCACCGAATTTCTGAGCCTGTTTATTACGGGTATCGGATCAGCTCCGGGAGGGATCGGCTGCGGCATTTTCCCTCTCGGTCCCAAGATAGGGCCGAGTTTCCTACCGATCTCTGGCATTAACGGTGCCTCCGCTACGAAGAAATCAATCCTGTTTGCAAGCTTTTTTGCCTCCCTCTTATTTTTCGACAGGTCGTCTATCTCTTCCGGGGATATTATTGCATCTGCATTCGCTTCCTTCGCTTTAAGTGCGGTTTCCCCTCTTGCAAAGACTCCTATTTTTCTTGGCTTTCCGAGACCCTTTGGTAGATGTATGACCGCATCTATCCTATTTTCAGGTCTCTTCATATCGATGTTTTTCAGATTTACCGCCATCTCCACGCTCTCCAAGAATTTTCTCGGTTTAGCTTTCTCTATTGCCTCTTTAATCTTTTCTTCAAGCGTCTCTTTCTCTACCAGCATTTTATCACCCCGTAGTGCGAACGGCAACGCCTCCTACGGACTAAGCAATGGATTCGAAATCGGGATTTAAATTTTTTTCCTCTAAGTGTCTCAGATAATTATACTAAATGCGAATATAAATTTTGGTAAAGATTAGGGCAAAAAAACACAGAAATTTTCACAATGGCTAGAAATGCCATAAAACTACTGGAATAATTTAATAGCAAAAGATAATCCTCGTTTTGTTTTAAAAAATAAGTGATATTTTCGATACATTTTGCGTAAACTTTAAAAATCACAAGGTTCTACGAAAAAATCAGCTCAAATCTGGTTAATGGGGTGAAAAAATATGGTAAAAAACAATTCAGGTGATGAGGATGATCGTAGGAAAGCACATAATAGCGGAATTGTATGGTGTTCCAAAGGAGTTGATTTCCTATGAGAGTGAGGTCAAAGAGATAGTAGAAAGCGTCGTAGAGGAGGCAAAGCTGACAAAAGTCGGATCACACTACAAACAGTTCGAACCCTTCGGCGTTACGGGAATTGTTTTGATAGCCGAAAGTCATATCTCTTTGCATACATGGCCTGAATATGAGCTTGTTAACCTCGATATATTTACATGCGGCGACACAAGGAAGGCGGATAAAGCCTTTGAACTCTTCATAGAAAAATTTAAGCCGAAGTCATACAGACACTTCGTCCTCGACAGGGGTTAAAAATGATGAGAAGAATAAAGAATCAGATATTTCAGGCATTATCCTCCGGAGACATATCCGTTTATAAGCTTATAGACCATCAGGACTCAAGCCTTCCAGAATTCTTTAATCTGCTCACGGAACTCGAAAGAGATGGACTCATAAAGCTTGAAAGTGGCGTTGTGAGATTAACATCAAAGGGGAGGGAATACATAAATGAGATCAAAGCTGCGAACATAGATGTCAGGTGCAAGTGCTGCGATGGGACGGGTTACATAATAGCAAAGGATTTCGAGGAAATTTTAAGGAAATACAAGGAGATAGCAAAAGACAGACCTTCAGCACTTGAAAAATACGATCAGGGATTCATAAGTCCGGAGGGTGTTATAAAGAGAGTGGAATTCATATACGAGAGAGGAGATTTGCTGAATTCGAAAATCTTCGTTGTCGGAGATGACGATTTGATTAGCGTTGCGGCATCTCTAACTGAGATGCCCGAAAAAATCTGTGTGATAGATGCGGATGAGAGGTTGATAGATTTCATAAACAGCGTCGCAAAAAAATACGGGTTACAGATAGAGGCTGAGATATGCGACGTTCAGGATGAATTGCCTAAGAAATTTCAGAAGGAATTTGACGTATTCGTTACCGATCCCGTCGAAACGATTCCCGGATTAAAGCTGTTCTTAAGCAGAGGTGTTTCAGCTCTAAGAGGAAAGGGTTGCGCAGGCTACTTCGGCATAACAACTCTCGAAGCTTCGAGAACTAAGTGGTTCGAGATCGAAAAGATGATATTGGACATGGGATTTGTCATAACCGATCTCAGAAGGAAATTCAACGTCTATCCGGAAGATGAAAAGAACTTCTTCAGATTTCAGGATAAGTTGCCGATAGTTAAGAAGATCAATGCGAAGATAGATTACAACTTCTATACATCAACTCTATTCAGGATCGAAGCTGTTAAGGAGCCTGAGCCGATCGTTAAAGGAAGAATGGTCATAAATGAGGCTGTGTATAAAGATAACGAGAGCTGGGCTACTCCGTATTAATTATGAAATTCAAGCATGATGAAAGATTGCTACTGATAGAAGGGAAATTTAATGCTCTAAGCTCAGGAATAAACGGTGGATGGAGAGATGTTGATGCGATTTTCAATTATAGCGTAGATGAAGATTTCGAGAAATACGATGCGAAAGAGTATCTCGAAAAGGTAGCATGTAAGCTAAATTTAAGAAGATACTTCGGACTTCTGACATCGGTTCCTATGGATAAACTTGCCATATCCCGTTGCGATGAGGTTACAGCTTTCGTTACAGCCGGTGTCAAGAATCCGAATGAGAGAATCGGGACCATAAACATAATCATAGTCCTGAACGCAGCGATCTCAGACGGTGCGATGGTAAATTCTGTCATAACTGCAACTGAAGCGAAAACGCATACATTAATCGAGATGGGCTACAATTTCACCGGAACGAATACGGATGCAATTGTTGTAGCAAGGACTAACGGGAGATACTATGAATATGCTGGGCCTGCAAGCGAATTGGGGAGAAAGATTTGGGTAGCTGTTAAGAAAGGGGTTAGAGATAGTTTATCAAAGTGGTAAATTGTTTTGACACTATGTAAAATAAAACAGATAACTTTAAAAATCATGCTACTCCAACAAATTTATGCGGAAGTTAAGCTTAGTATTGGTCATCGTATTAACATTTCTGACAGCAACAGCCACAGCAACAACATTTCATGCAGATAACGCGAGAACTGGAAACTTCACGAGCGAAAAGATAATTCCTGTTCTTGCGTGGAAAGCAAATATAACCGGATTAGTTGATTCCTCGCCTATATACAGCAATGGCTACGTGTTCGTAACTAACTGGTATGGTTGGAAAAGCTGGCAACCGGGACTTTACTGCATAAATGCGAGTGATGGAAGTATTGTTTGGAGAAATGAGAATATAACTGGTGCTTCGAGTGTAGTTGTGTTTAAAGGTAAGCTTGTCGTAGGTTCATTGTCTGGAAAGCTCTTCTTCGTGAATATTAGCACAGGGAAGATAGAGAAATCGTTGAAACTCGAAAATTCGCCATCATGGTGGGGAATAGCATCATCTCCTCTCTATTACAACGGAAGCATATACGTTACGACTTTCTCAAACGGAACATTATGGAAGATTGATGAGAATGGAAACGTTGTATCTCACTTTACAACTGGAGGCGAGATCTCACACTACACATCCCCCGCAGAATATAACGGAAAGATTTTCTTCGCTGGAAATAATAGTAGTAACAAGCTATATTGCTTGGATGAAAATCTTAAGGAGATATGGAACTTCAGCGTTAGCAGCGAGATCATGAACACTCCATCAATAGGATACGGAAAGGTCTTTTTTGCAACGAAAGATAGGCTTTACGCACTTAACCTCGACGGGAGTGAAGCTTGGAACGTCTCATTTAACGGGACTATTTCGAGTGCAGCAATAGCCTACGGAAACATATACATAGGATCATCCGACGGCTATCTCTACTGCTTCAATGCAACTAACGGAAATGTCGTTTGGAAGTTTAAAGCAAACGGGAAAATAGATTCATCACCAGCAGTTGCAAACGGTGTCGTTTATTTCGCCACAAATACGCCTGAAGGGACAATTTACGCTTTAGATGCATCTAACGGAAAGCTGTTATGGTTCTACAGACTGCTGCCACCGAGCGGTAGTTATTACAACATAATGTCCTCTCCGTTCTTAGCTGATAACAAGCTGTTCATAGGCGCAGATAACGGATACGTCTATTGTTTCAACAGCTCTGGAGAGATGGATTTTAAAGTTAAACTCTCGCCAACAAACGAGACAATAAACGTGAACGGTAAAAATTACGAGATAAGACAGGACACAGCCTTAGGAGCTTTACTCGAAGCATCAAACTACACAAATGATTCCGCTGAAATTTACTTTAACGTAACCTTGGATGATAGCTGGTATCAGAAATACGGTTCTTTCTTCATAAGCTCGATAATGGGATTTGGAACGAAGAACGTGAACGGTAAGTGGATTTATTGGTCTATATGGAATGATACATCTCCATTGTCTGTAGGTGCTAACCTCTATTTTGTGAGAAATGGAGAGAGCATAAATTACTGTTATGGAGACGGGAGTAGCTTAGATTCCTGCTCAATACTACTTAAAATCAAGTGCAACGTTACACCAGCAGGCGTCTCTAATCTTACGGTAACATCCGCAAGGCTTGCCGGAAATGCGACAGCTTTCGTCAATATAGGCTCTTCGAAGTCGGGCTGGTTCGTCGTTGTTGTGAGTGGTTTGAATGATAAAGGTGATTACATAGCGGGTATATCCACGGTATATTTGAAGCAGGGAGAAAGCTTAGATGTTCCTGTTCTGATTCACGTTCCGCAAAGAAACACCGTCGGCACATACAAACTCTACGCAGGAGTTTATGAGTTCAAAGACTACCCGAACAGAATCTTAGCAATTTATGGCCCCGTAGATTGTAAGGTGGTCTCATGAACGTGAAGAAGCTGATACTTTTATTTTTGTTGTTTACTATCGTTTTAACATTCCAGACAGCAAATGCATTGAAAATAAGCGTTGAAGGACACTACGCTGATGAGATCGTGAAGGTTACGACTGACAAACCAGCTTTCATAATTTTCAGGATGAACAACGGAACACCGATTTACGCAAACGGGACAACAGCTTATTTCGTTCCACACATCACCGGAAAGCTCTATATAGAAGCGATAGCAGGTGGAGAAAGGGTATCTAAAGTCATAGATATCGTTGAACATCCGATTAGCGGTGGTGGAGGTGGGGGTTTAATTGGCGATTACTACCTGCCTTCTGGATCAACGACGATAACAGTTGATGGAGAAAAAGTGAGTGTAGATTATAGAACTGCGTTAGGCATCTTGTTAAAAGCTTCGATGGAAAAGGGATTCAGCGTAAAGATAACGAAATGGAGCTACGGCTTGTTCGTCGATTGCATAAAGGGTGTTTGCACTGGTGCATTAGGATCGACTTCTGGATGGATGTATGCAGTTAACGGAGAAATACCGAGTATGAGTGCGGAGCAGTATAAATTGCATGCCGGAGATGATGTCGTATGGTATTTCTCAAGAAGTATGAGTGAGACGCCTGAGAGTTCTCCATACAAAATTGAAATGAAAACCTACTCAGACTGGTCTTTCAGCGTAAATATCAAATGGAAAGAAAAGACTACTTCCTCAGGCGGCAATCAACCAACTGTAACATCAACACCAAAGCCAATACCGAAGCCGATAGCGATCAATATCACTAAAAAAACTGTGAGCAAAATCATAACGGGAAATAAAACACTCGAAATCAAGCTGAAAACACCTATTAAACTGAAAATCAGCACGAACAAACCGGTATTGATAAAGGTATCTTACGTAAAGCCTTCGGGCATCGAGTTTAGCAGGCTGTATGCATATACTCTCGAAACGTTCAAAATAGACGTCAATAGAAGTCTGCAATCGGAAATAGTCTTCTCTTTAAGCAAGGATACACTCAAGAAATATAATGCCTCGCCGAACGACGTTATCGTTGCGAAATTCAACAAAACATGGAGATTCCTGAAAACAAAGATAATCAGGCAGAATGAGAGCTACTACACATTCTCAGCAAATGTAACGAATTTCAGCATATTTACGATAGCTATAAAGTGGAAGGGATTTCCGCTGAATGAATCTGACGAGAGGATTGTGAAAGCTTTGAATTACTTGCGATCATTACAGAAAGATGATGGCGGATTTGGAAATCCGAATGAAAATAGTAGCATTTCCGCAACATCATGGGCTATTATGGCGATCGTTGCAGCGAACGAGGATCCACACAAATGGATTAAAAACAACAGATCACCGATAGATTATCTCAGAGAGAGAATAAAGAAAGAATTGCCTAAGATGGGGACTGCTGATTTCGCAAGAACAATTCTTGCGTTGGTCTATTCAAACGAGAATCCGAGAGATTTTGGTGGAGTAGATTTGGTTAAGATGCTTAAAGAAAGGATGAAGAGTGATGGACAGATCGGGGATTACATATATACGACGATATGGGGTATTATAGCATTAAAAGCATGCGGAGAGAATGTAACAAAATCGGCTGAGTGGTTAAAAGCACACCAGAATGAAGACGGGGGTTTTGCATGGGCTATTGGAGAGAAAAGCGACTTTGACGATACCGCTGCAGCGATTCAAGCTTTAATCGCTGCTGGAGTGGCGAGAAATAGCGAAACTATAGAGAGAGCCTTAGACTATTTAAAGACAGGGCAGAATAACGATGGTGGGATGAGATACTTCGGAAATTCATCAAGTAATGCCGCAAGCGATTCTTGGACGATCCAAGCATTAGTTGCAGCAGGAATAAATCCGGTTGATTGGAAGAAGAATAACATCAGCGTTGTAGATCACCTATTAAGCCTTCAGACAAAAGATGGTTACTTCAAATATACAAAATATGTAACATCCAACCCAGGATACATGACGGTCTCAGCCATTATGGCTTTACTTGGAAAGCCTCATCCGATGAAAATCGTTAAATTGCAACCTGCTACAACAACTGTCATAACAACTGCAACAACAGCAACTACAACAGCTACAATTACAGCTACAACTACAACAATCCCAACAACAACGCAAGTAACAACGGTAACAACAAAGAAGACTCCAGGATTCAGCATTTTGCTCGCCGCTGCTGCAATCTTAATAGCATTAAGGCTGAGAAAATGAGAAAAGCAATTTTCATTATTTTCCTTCTACTCTTCGTATGTTTCAACGCAAAAGCATTAACGATAGTTGATGATTTTGGATACAAGACTGTAATAAACAAGACTCCGCAAAGAATCGTCTCCTTAGCACCGAGCAACACAGAAATTCTCTTCGCTCTCGGAGCTGGTAAGAGAGTCGTAGGCGTTACGGATTACTGTGACTATCCGCCAGAGGCTGTTAAAATGAAGAAGGAGGGATTAATCGAGAGCATAGGCGGTTACTCCACGGTAAATATCGAGAAAGTCATTGCTTTAAAGCCTGACCTAGTCCTAGCAGCATACGGGAACGGAAAAGAAGTTGTTGACGTTCTCAGAAGCTACGGGATCAAAGTCATAGCGTTGAATCCGAAGAACATTTCAGATGTTATGCGGGACATACTCATCATAGGAAAGGCTGTTGGCGAGGAAAAGAATGCCACAAAACTCGTTAATTGGATGAAAAACGAGATAAAAAAGTTGAAAGAGAAAACAAGTAGATATAAGGTAAGGCCTAGGATAGTCCACATACTGTGGAATGATCCAATATGGGTTAGCGGGAACGATACGTTTGCAAACGATGTTATCAAACTTGCTGGTGGGATCAACGCGTTCAAAGATATCGAAGGCTGGAGAATAGTTAGCTACGAAGAAATTCTCGCAAAGAATCCGGATATAATCATAGTCAACAGCGGGTCCGGAATGGGAGGGAAGAAGAACATACTCTATGACTGGGTTATAAAAAAATTCCCAGATTTAGATGCCGTAAAAAAGGGGAATGTCTATGTCATCAACTCCGATTTAATTGACAGACCATCTTACAGGCTCATATATGCCGCCAAAGAGATAGCGAAATGGGTTGAGGCTTGGGAGAAGAATAATAGCAAGGTGCAAGTTCAAAAAATTAATGAAACTCCAGGGTTTGAGGTTATCTTAGCTTTGATTGCTTTGATAATCGCTATAAGAAAACGCTAACCCGCTTGCGTCCCAAGCATTGCTTGAAGCTTAGCTTGCAGATCATTTAGCCTCTCTCTGAGCTTATTTTCCTGCTTTTCCAGCATGTTCTTTCTAACCTCATACGTATCTATTTTCTCACGCAAATCCTTTTCGATCTCAGCCTTTTCGAGTAAAACCATAACGTTACCGACTGCTTTATATGCGAATTCGTTTTTCGACTTTTCAAGCTCCTCTAACGCATTTTTCGCCTCCTTTATTAAAGCTTCGAGCTGTGCTTTTTGTGTAGCAACCAGTTGAAGCTGTTGCTGGAGTTGCTGAAGCTGAGCGACCATATTCTGGACTTGAGGAGGTAACTCACCCATCTTTTATCACCTCTAACATTTCAGCACAAACTCTAACCTGCCTTAAATATGCATTCACGCTTGCTCTGAGTGCGTTAAAGTCCTTAGCCACTATATCAATCACAAGCTTATTGCAAGTTAAATAAATTTTTGCTTTGCTTCTTCTCTCTTCAGTTTCGTCTATCAGAACATCTTTTAAAATTTGCAAATCCTCACTGTTTTCTATCTCTATAACCCCTCTCATGCTTAACACCGAGTATCTTCATTGTTAGAACAAGCTTATCATCGAAATAGAATTCGAGAGCTTTTCTCTTTCTTACTCTCACAACCTTTCTGAGATCGTATTTTGTCGCAAACTTTTCACCGGCTTTCGATTTCGGAATTGCTCCTAAGACAGCGGGATCAAAATCTGTTTTGCCAGCAAAGTAAACGGGGCTGTTGTCGAATTTCTCCTTCTTTATTATCCCAGCGTTAAATCTCAAAGTTAAAGCGAGATCACCGTTCATATATACATCTAAGAATGCTGGATTTCCTTTAACCTCCCTTATGAAGATGAGATGTTCGAATCTTAGAACATCGTCCAAGCTCCGCTTTCCCCTCTGCATGTATTCCCAATTCATGTATCTTGAGATAACCTTAGAGAACCTTCTCGTCCTCCTTGACGGATCACGAGATGTCGTCAGCACGATCATTTATACACGAAAACCGGAATCTTAGCTTTTCTTATTACGTTATGCGAAGTCCCACCCAGAATATGCCTTTTCTCGCTGTTGGCAATCGCAATTAACGTAGCCTTATTTTCCTCTGCGACTCTGATTATCTCCTTATACGGTGTTCCCTCTTCTATGATTACACTCGCATTATCGAAATTCTCCTTAATTATTTCGAGTCTTTCGATATCTTTATCCTCAAGCTTTCTCCCTTTTTCAACAACGTGTATTATCGTAACTTTCCCACCTTTCTTCGCGAAAAGCTCTACGAAATACTTCAATTTACCAGCCTGCTCAGAAAAATCGTAACAATACAGAATTCTATCGAAGAGGTTATCGAACGTCGGCTCCTTGTTTATATCGAATTTTATAACGAATACGGGCTTTTTTGATTTCTCAACGACTCCTTCGGAAACACTGCCTAAGAGGAATTCGAACAACAAGCCTTTCCCGCTCGAAGGAATTGCTATGACATCGGCATTTTCCTCATCTGCAACGTCGCATATCAGCAATACGGGGTCGCCAATCTTAGGCGAGATTATCTTAACTTTGAACTCCTTAAGATTTTCTGCAATCTTCTCTAAGCTTTCTAAGCTTTCCTTTTCGTAATTGTGTAAGACTGCTGGGATATCTATTCCCGATGCGGGGCCGATTAATTTGTTGAGGTCTATGGCATGGAATAGTATGATCTCTTCAGCTCCAACATCTTTCAGCTTTTTAACAGCATTTAACCCGATCTCGCATGCTTTCGAGAAGTCAGTCGGGAACAGTATTCTCTTAATCATG
>CAZVXC010000028.1:0-11044 GCA_964631435.1 uncultured archaeon
TAGGTGAAAAAGTTTCTGATGTTGTCTTAAATGATCTGAAATCAGTTTTAAAAGAAATTCTAAGCCAAAACTATATAGATTTTGATGATTGGGTTGAGAAAAGGTTGAAGGAGAAAAAGCCTGTTGTTCTGCTTTTCGTCGGAATCAACGGGACTGGAAAAACGACTACGATTGCGAAAATTGCTAAGAGGTTGATGGATAAGGGGCATAGCGTAGTTCTCGCAGCGGGAGACACATTCAGAGCCGGAGCGATTGAGCAACTCGAAGAGCATGCGAAGAAGCTTGGTGTTAAACTCATAAAGCATAAAACCGGCAGCGATCCTGCGGCTGTAATATACGATGCGATAAAGCATGCTGAGAGCAAGGGAATCGATTTCGTCTTAGCAGATACAGCCGGAAGGATGCACACGAAGAAGAATCTTATAGATCAGCTCGAAAAAATTAAGCGGGTTACAAAGCCGGATTTTATAATATTCGTCGATGAGAGCATAGCAGGAAATGATGCAGTCGAGAGGGCAGAGATGTTCAACGATGCCGTTGGAATCGATGGAACTATCCTAACAAAGCTCGATGCCGATCCGAAAGGGGGAACGGCAATATCTATAGCCTACGTAACGAAAAAGCCGGTCATATACATTGGAGTCGGGCAGAGCTATGACGATCTCGTAAAATTCGATGCCGATTGGCTTATAAGTAGGATATTCGATTAAATTTCTTTAATCTAACATTGAACAGCCGACTTTTACACAAACTCAACTTTCAGTCCGAAAATATTGAAAACATTAAGCGCTATCTGAATTTTACAGTTCGCTACGGTTGAGAAGGTGAAGAGGTATTCAACTTTCGGAATTTTCTTTCTTAGTCTCTGTAAATTTATCTGTAGGCTTGGCGGAATTTTCGTATAACTCAGCTTAAGTATCTTCTCAAGGTATATCTTCTCTCTTTTAAGCTTACACAGTAATAATTGAAAAGTGTTATAACAGAACTGTAAACCAAGTTCTCTGGGGTTTTTCGATACACTCTTTGAATAGTTCAATAATTATGCTCGTATCAAGTGCTGAACATATTGCCTTTCGTAGCCCACTCCTTAACGAGAGGTGTGAGATGCAGGACTTATGCCACCCTATGAGTTCGAAGCGTGGAGCTTTGAGTGAATGCTAACATCGTAAGCTTCCACGTTGGGAGGTTACTTTCACATATTCAGAGAATATCTAACTCGAAAAGTTAAAAATCTATCTAATAGAAACAGCAGTATGAACGAAAAACAGCTAAAAAGGTATTCAAGGCAAATTTTGATGCCCGAAGTTGGCAAGGATGGTCAGGAGAAGCTCTTGGAATCGAAAGTCCTAATAATTGGTGCCGGGGGGCTTGGAAGTGCGGCGATTCAATTTTTAGCCTCCGCAGGAGTAGGTTTCATAGGAATTGCCGATGGAGATGTTGTAGATGTAAGCAATCTTCAGAGGCAAACGATTCATGCCGGAAACGTGGGAATGAATAAAGCTGAGTCCGCGAAGAAGTTCGTTGAGAAGCTGAATGAGGACGTAAAAGTCAAAGCTTACCCTTTCAACGTTTCAGCAGAGAATTCTGAGATCGTAAAGGGTTACGATATAGTCTTGGACTGCACGGATAACATAGAATCGAAATTTCTGATAAACGATATCTGTATCGAATTCGGGATTCCATATATTCACGCTTCGGTTGTCAAATTCATGGGAGAGGTTATGACTGTCCTTCCAAAAAAGACAGCATGTTACAGATGCCTATTCAAAGAGATTCCGAAAGATGTAATGACAGCAGAACAATTCGGAGTTATAAGTGCAGCTCCGGGAGTAATCGGATCTATTCAGGCTGTGGAATCACTAAAATTTTTGTTAAATATCGGAGAGCTTTTAACGAACAGAATGCTCTATATAGATTTGCTCTCTATGGAATTCTTTGACGTAAAAATTGAGAGAGATGCTAATTGTCCCGTTTGCGGGGAATTATGAAATCCTTCGGTGCGGATTCGATAGGCTCGAGATACTTTCTCAGAACCTTCGGAATCTCTACTCTGCCGTCATCGAGCTGATAATTTTCGATTATAGCCGTTATCGCTCTCGTTGTTGCGATTGCAGTTGAATTCAGAGTGTGAACGAAACCCTTCGACGGCAATCCCCTTTTCTCAGCGTATCTTATGTTAAGCCTGTAGCTCTGCCAGTCTGTGCAGTTACTGCACGAAACCATCTCCCTGTATCTTCCTTGAGCCGGCATCCAAGCTTCTAAGTCATATTTCTTGGCTGCGACGATTCCCAAGTCTCCGGTGCAGATGTTAACGATTCTATATGGTATCCCTAATCCCCGCCAGAGTTTTTCAGCATTCTCTATAAGCCTCTCATGCCACTCCCAGCTTTCATCAGGGATGCAATAAACAAACTGCTCCACCTTGTTAAATTGATGGACTCTGAAAATTCCTTTTGTGTCCTTCCCATGCGCCCCCGCTTCCTTTCTGAAACACGGAGATACACCAGCATATAGCAGCGGTAGCTCATCCTCACCGATCGTCTCGTTCATGTGCATTGCCGCCAAAGGATGCTCGCTCGTCGCTATCAAATAGAGATCTTCATCCTCAACCTTGTATATGACTTCTTCAAAATCGCTGAACGCTGTAACGCCAGAGTAAGCTTTCCTCCTCATCATATACGGCGGATTAACTATCACAAATCCCTGCTTTTTTAGAAAATCTAAAGCATATAGCGTTAATGCGAAATCGAGCCATACAAGGTCTTCGAGAAGATAATAGAATCTCGAACCAGCAATTTTTGCAGCTCTCTCTATGTCAGCCCATCCGAAGTTTTCGACTGCATCTGCATGACCTATAAACGGCTTATCGTAAAGCTCATACTCAGCTTTCCCATCCGATTGCTTGATGAAATCATTTAGATGAAGCTTATACACCTTCGCTCTCCCCCAGAACCTTATCGGAACGTTATCGTTCTCATCCCTGCCCACTGGAACGCTCTCGTGAATTATGTTCGGTATTGAAAGGAGAACATCATTGAGCTTCTCTTCTATTTCCCTTAACTCCTTCTCACCTTCTTTTATCTTTTCTGAAAGCTCCTTCGCCTTTTTTATGAGTGTGTCATCTTTTCTTTTCTTTATCTCTCTCGATAATTCGTTTCTCTCTTTTCTGAGATTGTTCAGATCGTAAAGCTTTTTTCTCCAGAGTTTGTCAAGTTCTATCGCCTTCTCAACTATTTCAACGCTTTCCCCTCTTTTTCTCTGGGATTCGAGCAATATCTCTGGATTTTCTCTGAGAGCTTTCAGAATGCTCCACATACCGACACCCTCAGAGAATCTCTTTCTCAACGAGACTTATAGCCTTGTTTATCTCAGCTTTCAGAACCTCAGGTATCCCCTTGATCTCTAAATCTAAGAATCCCCTGATTATAGCTGCTGTAGCTTCGTCCTTCGAAAACCCCCTTGACATGAGATAGAATATCTCCTCTTCAGCTATTCTCCCTATCGCCGCTTCGTGGCTTAAATCGACGTTCGGATAGTTCGCTTCAAGCTCAGGTATGGCTATTATGCTCCCCTCTTCAGAAAGCATCAGACCTCTGCATTCCAAATGCCCTTTAACATTTGCAGCATTTCCGGTAAGATTGCCTCTCGCAACTATATGTCCACCTTTGCTTATTGTCCTCGAAACAATTTCTGCACTACAATTTTCGCTGTTTAGAACGGCTTTGCTCCCGACATCTATCTTGCTATCCTTCATTCCAACGATTATGCTGTTGAAAATGGCTTTTGAACTTTCGCCGTTAAGATATGCTGTCGGATACATCTGAACAAGCTTCACGGGATTCATTAAGACGTAATTGCTTATGAAAATCCCGTTATCCTCTATGATTGCCGCACTTCTCGGTCTGACTTCAATATCGCTCTCCCAGCTGTGGATCATTGTGAAAGTTAGCTTCGCATTCTTTTTAACGAAGAACTCTGAGATGCCGATGTGCATGCCCGATATAACACCGGGATGGGATGTGCATCCTGTTATGACATTCAATTCACTATCCTCCTCAGCTATGACTATGTTATGAACCCTCTGCTTATGTCCTTTCGTCATCAAATAAAGGCAAGCCTCAACCGGAATCTGGACTTTTGCCCCTTCCTTAGCTCTTATAAAATACCCATTAACATCAGGCGTGTCCGCATCTCTCGTATAATCATCCTGCTCCTTCTTTACAGCTTTCCAGAAATAATCTTTAACCCAGTCGTATTTTTCCATCGCCATCTTGATGCTCATAACTTCTACGCCCTCAAAGAAGCTTGACGCCGCTTTTACATCCTGATCAACTTGAACAAATGTCGCAGACCTCTTTTCCTTATCAAGCTCGATTCCGACGCTTTCGAGCCTCTTTTTAACTACTTCTGATTTAAATTCCTGAAAGCCCTCAGGCATTTTCTAACACACCCCTCATAGCCGAATTTCCTAATCTGTTCGAGAATCTCATAAGGATTCCCTATGCAGGCGATTCTACCTTTGTAAAGGATTATTCCGTAATCTGCGTCCACGTAATCGAGTATGTTGCCTGTATGCGTTATAATTATTCCAGACTTCTCTCTCTTATCTCTCGGCAAATCCCTCTGTAAGAGCTTATTTATCGCATCACCAATGAGAACGATGTTTTCGAGATCAACACCGCTGTCAGGTTCATCAAGCATTGCAAAATCTGGGTTCATTACGAGTAATTGAAGAAGCTCGCTTCTCTTAAGCTCTCCCCCTGAGAAACCCTTGTTTATTTCCCTGTTTAAGAAATCAACCATATTCAGATACTCAGCATACTCGTAAATTCTATCCTCGCTTATCTTCCTTCTTTCAACTATCTTTTTCAGCACATCTATCAGCTTAACCCCGCTTATCGATGGTGGTGTTTGGAAAGCTATGCCCATTCCGAGATTCACTCTGTAATCGGCATCTTTATCCGTAACATCCACGCCCTTAAATATTATCCTGCCGTCAAATACGTTATATTTCGGATTTCCGATTAGAGTGTTCATTAACGTCGATTTTCCGCTTCCATTTGGCCCGAATAGGGCGAGAGTTTCACCTTTCTTGATGTATAGATTTACGTTCTCAAGAACCTTCTTCCCTCCGACTTTGACTCCGAGATTTACGACCCTTAACATCTCATCCATTACCTCGCACCTCTTTAAAATTCCACGATGCTGAATTCTCCATCTTCATATATCGCATAACTCCTCTTCCCCGTAAGGTATCCGCAGACTTCACCGGGATTGACTAAATACTTTTCCCCCATTTTCTTTATCTCAGCAAAATGGGTGTGGCCGAAGATGACGATCTCGTATTTCTTTGTGAGAATATCGAGTATCTCTTTCGTTGTCCCGTGATATACAGCTATTTTATCAATTGTGATGATATCGGATATCTTCCAGTTATTTTGTTCTGCGATCTCAATTAACTTCTGCCTATCTCCATCGTTATTTCCGAACGCAAAGTATATCCTTTGCATACCTGAGAATTCTCTTATTGAGAAAGGGGAAATGATGTCTCCAGCGTGCAAGTAGAAATCTACTTTCTCTTTCTTTATCTCAGCTATCAAATCCCTTATCGCTGAGATGTTATCATGCGTATCGGAGAATGCTATGAATTTCATGAGAGGTGATGAGCTGTGCTGTTAAAAAATTCTTCTAAAGCTTTCCAGAATACAAACGGTTTTGTATGTAACATATAATGCCGTCAATGCTTTTGATCCAAATCCTGCGAATTTCGCATTTTTTTCCTTAAAAATTTTATATGCGTAATCGCTGAAGTCGCCATGCTGAAAGCATCCGATGCAGATTGTCAAATCTCTTCTCTTTGCGTCATACAAATTCTCCTCACTAAATCCCTCTTTCATTACGATCGATTTTTCTCTAACAACGTCTTCTAAGCTCAGTTCTGTTATCTCAAGCAATTTTTCACCTTTAAAACTTATAACCCCCTTTTTGAAGAGGTCTTCCATCAGGCCGACAAATCTGTTATAATTTCTCGGAATTTTCGTCTCTCTGTTCATCCATATTACTTTGTTGTCATACGTATGGATGAATATATCGAGATCATCTATCTGAGAGTCTATAAGCGCTAAAAGGCATGTATGAAGTATATCTGGCCTTCCTCTCTTCGCTTTATCTCTTAGATTTCTCATAGCCACATGATGCCTTGAATCATCGAGGAGCATGTAGCTCACATCTTTGCCCCTCCTCTTAGCGTCCTTCAATATTACCGGATGAGATCGAATCTCTTTCGGTATCGTTTCTAATGCTGTGTCGATGAAAACGAACCTTATCACCGCTGAAATTGTATATGGGATGTTATTTAACTTTCCGCTTTATAGCATGAGGCTGTTGCTTGTATGAAACTACATTTTTGAATATTCCTACTCTCTTTTTACTCTCCATCTAAGAAAAATCCAGTTAGAGGGTTGAATGTAGGGGTATATATTAGAGCAAGAGATAGAATAAGATCGGAGATAGATTAGGGAGTATTTCTGTAAAATTGGACTATTTTCTTACATCTCTTCCAAGTAGCCTAACTCTTTAATTTTTCTCAAAACGGCTTCAACCTCTTCCTCAACGCTCACCCTATCGGTATCCAGAATTAATTCTGGATTTTCAGGCACTTCGTATTCGCCATCTAAACCAGTTAAATCCTTGATTTCTCCCTTTAAAGCTTTAGCATACAACCCCTTAGGGTCTCTCCTGATGCGAACTTCGAGTGGGCATCTCAAATAAACCTCAATAAATTTACCGATTTCTTTTCTCGCATGCTCTCTCCACTTCCTGTAAGGTGCTATAACGGCTACTATCGTAATCACACCATTCTTGGCCAATAGCTTAGCCATTTCAATAACAACTCTGTTATGCATCTCCCTCTCCTTCTCGCTGAAACCCAGATCTGGATAGAGCTTCGATCTTATTCCGTCTCCATCTAAGACTTCAACATTGAAATTCATTGATTGAAGTTTTTTCGCCAAAGCGTGAGCAAGCGTAGTCTTCCCAGCCCCGCTTGGCCCGGTAAGCCATATTACAAAACTCATATCAAGCTCACACCTCTCAACGAAGCTGCAACATCGTTTATCCCAAATAACCTTAAGATTGTAGGAGCGAAGTCGTAAATGGTTGAATCAGCAACTCTGCTCTCGCCCATCTCTGGCAAATGTAATGCGAAAACTCCGTATTCTGAATGAACAGCATCATCTGGCCCGGTATCATTTTCAAGCAGATAGTTCGTTCCCCAGCCAAGAGTGCCGGCTGAGCGCCAGTATAAATCGTCAAAGTAGACCATCATGTCTGGCTTATCCCCCTTAGCTATGGGATAAATTTCTTCGGGATAAAATACCTTGTTGTCCCATCTCTCACCATTAGGTCCTCTGATAGATCTAATCGCATCAGCAACATCATCTCTAACACTATCATATTCCGAAAGCCTAATCACACCGTTAGGCTCTCTTCCTTTCACGTTAAGAAATATTCTCGCATAGTAGCCACCCCAAGCCCAAGCAATCGTTTTACTCCAGTCTACGTTGAGCTGTTCAAACTTAATCGGCCTATCTGAGTTTAAGCTGTTTCTAACTTTAAGCAAATCTTCATCTATAAGCCATTGATTTACGGCAAAACAACCCTTCATCCTTTTTATACCGTGATCCGATACGATAGCGATAGTTATGTCCTCATCGATCAACCTTAACGTTTTCCCGATCTCTTTATCAAGTAGCTTGTAATAATCTCTGATTACGTTCTTATATTTACTGTTCGGCTCGTGCAAATGATGCTTCTCATCGAAATACTTCCAGAACGCATGATGAACTCTATCCAATCCGATTTCGACGAACTCAAAGTAATCCCAATTCTTTGTCTCAATTAAATACCTAATAAGCTCGAACCTCTTCTCAGTCATCTCCCATATCTTCTCTTTCACCTCATCTCTCTCATCCTTTCTAAAGACAACATCGAAGATATAATCTCCAACTACTCTCTCTATTTCCGATTTCAGCTCAGGTGGATACGTGTAATTCGTGCTTGAATCCGGGGTTATGAAGCAACCAACCATCCATCCTTTTATCTTTTTTGGCGGATAAGATGGTGGAACACCCAATACGACCGATTTATATCCTCTCTCCCCAAGATAATCCCATATCGCCTTTTCCTTAACCATTAAGCTGTGTGCAATCCATATATCGTCGTAACTATTCTTTTTTCTGTGTCTGAATCCATATAAGCCAAGCTCTCCGGGTGTTTTACCCGTAGCCATTACCATCCAAGCTGGAATCGTTATCGCTGGAATACAGCTTTTCATTGGCCCATAAATCGACTTCTCCAGAATTTTCCTGATGTTCGGCAGTTCGTCTATAAACTCGTGAAAGAGCAATTCTGGTGGAGCAGAATCCAGTCCAATTACGAAGACTTTAGCCATCATTCACCTCTCTGTTAAGATACCAGACTTCATGATGTTGAGGCATCCAGTATAGCCATATCAGACGTCATACCGTAAAGTCGAGCTTAATCTAAGTATCCTAAGGCTCTTAATCTTTCTTTAACCTTCTCTTCTTCCTCTTCACTAAATACCTCTTCCGTCTCTTCTTCTTCAAGGCTTGCGAGCACTTCTTTTAATACGTAGGTTACATACTCGGAGACCGAGTTAAAATCGGTATCTTTTATTCTCTCTTCTATTTTCTCGTATATTTCTTTGGGTATTTTTATTTCTTTTTCTTCGCTCATAAATCCAGATGATTCAGGAGTTATATTTAACCTTTATTGTTAAGAAATTGGCACTGAAAATTTATTATAAACTTTTTCGCACCGTATCATTCCCAAGGAACTCATTGGGAATAATTTTTAAAAGACACAATATGACTTTTAGTGAATGTTTGCTCATCAAAAATCTATGAAAGTCTCCGTAATAGTTTCAACATACACTAAAGAAAGACATAGAGACGTTCTGAGATGTATAAATTCCTTGTTAAATCAAACTATAAAACCAGATGAGATAATACTCGTTTTAGACCCAATTGAAGATTTGATAGATTTCTATAAGAAAATCGTTCCAAATGTTGTCAAGATAATTGCATCGTCAAACTTTGGACTTTCAAATGCAAGGAACATTGGTGTGATGAACGCAAAAGGTGATATAATCGCTTTCATAGATGATGACGCTTGGGCTGATAAGAGGTGGTTAGGTAATTTGTTGAAGAACTTTGAGGACGAAAAGGTATGGATCGTTGGCGGAAAGATAATACCAGTGTTCGATAAAAGGAGGCCAAGATGGTTGGCTGAGGAGCTTAACTGGATTGTAGGATGCTCTTACAAAGGGTTGCCTGAGAGTAAAGCAGAAGTCAGGAATCCAATAGGAGCAAATATGGCTTTTAGGAGGAAAGTCTTTGAAGTTGTAGATGGATTTAGATCTGAAATTGGGAGGTATGGGAGGAAACTTCTTGGTTGTGAAGAGACTGAATTGTGCTTAAGATTGAAAAAGATGAGACCTGATGTTAAGATAATTTACGATCCTTCAGCAGTTGTTTATCATAGAGTTCCGCTTCAAAGAACTACGATGAGATATGTATTGAAAAGGGCATACTATGAAGGTTATTCTAAAGCTATTTTAGCAAAAGAATATCCTTTAAGCGTTGAACACACGTATCTTTCTTTTTTACTTCGTTCAATGCTCGATATGGTTTTAAAAGGTAAGTTCTCAGAAGCTGCTTGGATTGTAGTTGTAGTTGTATGCGTGATAGCTGGAAATATTGTTGGTAGGCTAACCGTTTAGGTGTTAGCATGAAAATCGCTCAAATATCGCCAAGATTTTACCCGCGCATAGGTGGGGTTGAGACACATGTTTACGAAATAGCTAATAGATTAGCGAAGTATTTAGATGTTGAAGTTTTAACTACAGATCCAACTGGAAAACTTCCAAGATTTGAAAAGATAGATGGAATCACCGTTAGAAGATTCAAATCTTTTGCCCCTCAAGAGGCTTACTACTTTTCTTTAGACCTTTACAAGTATTTGAAAAAAAACGAAAAATACGACATAATTCATGCTCACAACTACCATGCTTTTCCAGCTTTCTTTGCATATCTCAGCAGGAGAAATAACTTCGTATTTACGCCCCACTACCATGCACACGGACACACATTTTTTAGAAATCTCCTGCATAAGCCCTACAAATTGATAGGTAAAAGAATGTTTGAGAAGGCTGACGCTGTAATCTGCGTTTCGAATTACGAAAAAGAATTGGTTTTAAAGAATTTTAATGTTAATGTTAGCAAGATTCACGTGATTCCGAACGGTATAAACTTGGAAGAGTTTAAGATTGCTAAGAGAATAAAAAGGGAAAAAGATAGAAGTTCTAAGAAGATTCTTTACGTCGGCAGAATTGAGAAGTATAAGGGTTTGGATTACGTTGTTAAAGCTTTAAAACATTTAGATAATTTTATTTTAGAGGTGGTTGGAAAGGGTAGCTATAAGCCAAAAATTATCAAGCTTGCGAGAGATTTGAGAGTTTTGAATAGGGTTAGATTTTATCAGGATTTAAGCAGAGAGGAACTCATTAAAAAGTATGCCGAAGCAGACATCTTAGTTCTCCTTTCAAGGTATGAAGCTTTTGGAATAGTTGTGGCTGAAGCTTTAGCAAGTAAAACTCCTTGCGTAGTGGCCAATACATCCGCGTTGAAGGAATGGATAGATAATAAGAACGTTTTTGGAATAGATTACCCAGTAGATATCCAAAAACTTGCAAAGCAGATCGAAGAAGTCTCAAACGTTGAGGTTAAAGACGTAAAGCTGCTGACATGGGATAATGTTGTTAAAAGGTTGCTTGAAGTTTACTTTAGATTGATTCTTTAGCAGACGAGAAAAAGTCTTTAAGCCCGAAAAAGAAAAAGAAGTGTAGAATTCCTAAAGCTGAACGCGATGAAATTACTAAAGCAAAGGAAAGCTTCAAAAAAGGAGAGTATAACTTTATGATGTTTTTCTTGGAGCTGTTCTTTTAATTAACACTAAAGTATTT
>CAZVXC010000028.1:11054-12194 GCA_964631435.1 uncultured archaeon
CTAAAAATATTTTAAAGTTATGTGTTTTCGGAAACTCTCCGTACTTCACTTAAATGACAGTGATTAGAGATTATTATGAGATGCTTGAGGAAAACGAGGAGCTATTCAGAAAAGCAAAGTATATTGCAAAGGAAATAACATGCTGGTAATGTCTAACAGAATTCCTGAAAAGATTTAACTTTGAGTGGTGTATTGTCGTATTGTGTGGACGGTTAATGGACGACAATCGGATAACCATTCACTTTGGTGAACAGGAGGAAGTTTAAGGAAGCTCAGAAATTTTACAGTCCTTGTTACTAGTTCAGTAAATAATATATAATTTCGCTTGAAATGTGGTATGCAATGAAAAAAGTTAAGATAACGATAACCGGTAAGGTTCACGACGTCAGTTACAGATCTCTTTTGTTGAACTTAGCTGAATACTTGTTTATAGAGAGATTTGATGCGAGGAACTTAACCATTAGCGGAAAGCAAGCAGTCGTTGTTCTGATCGAGTGTGATGAAAGAATAGCCGGTCAGTTCGTAAATCTGGTGAAGAGGGAAAAGCCCGAAAATGCAGTCGTGGAGGAAATAAGAGTTGAAGACTACGACGGATTCGTGAGATCAATTGACAGTTACAGGCGGTCTTTCATGGTAAACCAGCTCAGCAAAATAGTTCAGATTGGGTTGAATATGCTCGATAAACAGGACATGATGTTAGAAAAACAAGATTTAATGTTATAAAAACCAGGGTGAAACTGTTAAAGTGATATGAAAGGAAGGTGGGAAAACGAGGCAGACTGTAAGAGAGGAATCGAAGAAAACGAGGGAAGAACTCAAAGCGGTTATAAAGGATGAAAAGAAAACTAGAGGGGAGATCGGATCAGTTATAAAGAGGGAAGGAGAAAAAACGAGAGAGGAAATAAGAGGGCTGAGAATGGACTTAAAATCCTACTTAGATAAGAGGTTGAAGAAAATTGAAAACGAGATTAAGAACATTAAAGCAAAGCCTGGGAATGAGTTAAGTAATTGATGAATTAAACTGATCACTAAAAATTTAAAACTCTGGAGGCAGTTTAATGAACCTCCTGTTCGTATACGCCGGATTGCATCCCGCTCACAAACCATTCATTAAGGCTGTAAAAGCGGACGTTTATCCCG
>CAZVXC010000029.1:0-3615 GCA_964631435.1 uncultured archaeon
GGATTACGTTAATATAATTGTTCACGGTCATGAACCGATACTCAGCGAGAAAATTGTGGATGTGGTTGAGAGCGAGGAAATGCAGCAGAAGGCAAGAAATGTCGGAGCGAAGGGAATTAATGTTCTCGGAATGTGCTGCACGGGAAATGAAGTTTTGATGCGTCGAGGCATTCCTATTGCTGGAAACATCCTGCATTCCGAGCTTGCGATAATAACCGGAGCGATTGATGCGATGATCGTAGATGTCCAGTGCATATTCCCAGCCTTAGCCGAACTCGCAGACTGCTTCCATACCGCATTCATATCAACGAGCGAGCAGGCTAAGTTTGAGAAGGGAGAGCATATTCAGTTTGAGGAAGAGAAAGCGATTGAGGTTGCGAGGAAAATAGTTGAAAGAGCAATAGAGGCTTACAAAAACAGGGATAAATCGAGGATATACATTCCGAAGATTTCGAGTAAGGCCATCGTCGGATTCAGTGTTGAACAAATCTTAGAAATTCTCGGCGGAAGTGTGAAACCTTTGGTTGATGCTGTTGTTGAGAATAAAATCTTAGGAATAGCCGGAATAGTTGGCTGTAATAATCCGAAGGTTACGCAAGACTACATGCACACAACGCTAACAAAAGAGCTAATATCGAGGAACATCCTCGTCATTGGAACGGGTTGCTGGGCCATAGCCGCTGCGAAAGCTGGATTAATGAGCATGGATGCCTTAGAGATTGCCGGAGATGGCTTAAAGGAGGTTTGCAAAGCTTTGAATATCCCGCCAGTTCTGCACATGGGTTCGTGCGTTGATTGCTCAAGAATGCTTGTTCTCGCCGGAGCAGTAGCGGATTACCTCGATGTTGACATATCCGATCTTCCATTGGTTGGCTCCGCTCCGGAATGGTATACTGAGAAGGCTGTCTCCATAGGGACATACTTCGTCTCCTCAGGAATTCCGGTCCATCTCTGGCCTATACCGCCAATTCTCGGAAGCGAAAAAGTTACGAAGATTCTGACGGAAGACATTAAGGAGCTGTTCGGCGGCTACTTCTTCGTGGAGGGCGATCCGAAAAAAGCTGCGGATAAAATGGAGGAGATAATTGTTGAGAAACGCAGAAAACTCGGAATTTAACCGGTGATCAGATGAAAATTCTCCTCAATATTTTACATGAATTGCAAAACAAATACGGCTACCTTCCGAGAGAAGAGCTTGAAAAAGTGGCGGAGGAATTTAGCATTCCTCTAAGCAGACTCTACAGCTTCGTAACGTTTTACACATCCTTTTCTCTAAAGCCTAAGAAAAGAGAGATTTGTATTTGCAAGGGAACTGTATGCTCCTTAAAAGGCTCAGAATCAATTGAAGATGCCGTAAGAGAGGAATACAGCGTTGTCAGATGTTTCGGAGCGTGCAGCATGGCACCTGTTGTAAAGATAGATGCTAAGCTTTACGGAAAAGTTGATGCGGAAAAGATTAGGAAGCTTTTATCGGAGGAGAAAGATGCTAGAGAGGTTAAGGGAGAAGGGAATTGAGGAGCTTTACGGAGATAGGATTTGCGTGTGTGCTTCCACATGCGGAATTGCAGCTGGTGCTTTAGACGTTTTGAAAGAGCTGAAAGGAAAGGCTGTAGGATGCTTGGGTCTCTGCTCTGCCGAACCCCTATTTTACGTTCAGGAAGAGGGGGAGGCTCCAATTGTTTACACGAAAGCTGGAGTCTTAGGCTGGTTTTATCCGTGGGAATTTACGCCTTTAAACGTAACTCATCCGAAGCTTAAAGGGCACGAGAATTATCCGAGGCTTAGAGATCATCCTTTCTACAAGAAGCAGGTCAGAATTGTTTTAAGGAATTGCGGAATAATAGAGCCGCTCAGCATAGAACAATACGTTGCGATGGGAGGCTATTACGCATTAGATAAGGCACTTCAGATGGATGCTGAAGATGTAATCAGGGAGGTAAAGCTATCCGGATTAAGAGGGAGAGGCGGAGCAGGTTTTGCGACAGGGATAAAATGGGAGATCGCAAGAGAAAAGAAGGGAGAGAAGTTCGTTATATGTAACGCTAACGAAGGTGATCCGGGAGCTTACGTTGACAGAAGCATCCTCGAAGGCGATCCTTTCAGCGTTATCGAAGGCATGACAATCGGAGCTTACGCAATCGGAGCTGAGAGGGGTTTCATATACGTCAGATACGAATACCCGCTTGCGGCGGAGATTATAGAGAATGCAATAGAGCTTGCGAGGAAAAAAGGATTTCTCGGAGATAACATTCTCGGAACAGATTTCTCATTCGATATATCCGTCGTCAGAGGAGCTGGAGCGTTTATATGCGGTGAAGAGACAGCGTTAATTGAATCAATCGAAGGGAAACCGGGAATACCGAGACAGAAACCGCCTTATCCAACAGAAAGCGGACTCTGGAATAGACCGACCGTCGTTAACAATGTTGAAACATGGGCGAATGTGGCTGTGATAATTCTGAACGGATGGAAGTTCTTCGCATCGCTCGGAACTGAGAAAAGCAAGGGAACGAAGGTATTCTCAGTCGTCGGAGATGTAAAGAATTCGGGACTCGTGGAGGTTCCTATGGGGACAAAGCTAAGGGAGATCGTTGAAGATATTGCGATGGCAGATTATGCTAAAGCAGTCCATCCCGGCGGGCCTACGAGTGGTTGCATACCGTCAAAGCTATTTGATGTTGAAATAGGCTACGAGGAGCTTGCAGAAATAGGATCAGGAATAGGATCGGGGGGAATGATAGTTCTGAGCAAGGACACGTCGATGATAGATTTCGCAAGACACCTCTCGGAATTTTCGAAATCGGAATCTTGCGGGAAATGCGTTCCATGTAGATTAGGCTTGACTGAAATCTACGAGATATTAAACAGAATTTCGAGCGGGAATTGTAGCGAGGCAGATATAAAGAGGATTGAGAGAGTTGCGAAGGTAGTTTCGGTTGCATCATTTTGCGATTTCGGAAAGCTCGTCCCGAACTCAATCTTATCGATACTGAAGCACTTTAGGGATGAATTTGTGAGAGGTTGAAATATGAGGATTGAAGTTGATGGAGAAACGTATGATGTGGGTGAGGGGAAATTAATAGATATCCTCACCGAGCTTGGATACGACATTCCTCATCTATGCTATCACAGAGCTGTCGGAAGTTTGTCTTCATGCAGGCTCTGCTTGGTTGAGATAAATGAAGGCGGCGAATGGAAAATTCAGGCTTCATGCTCCATCGATGTTAGAGAGGGGTTAAAGGTTAGAACGAAATCAGACAGAATATTAGATATCAGGAAATGCATAGTCGAGCTTTTAGCAAAATATACGATATCAGATGCTGTAAGAGAGCTTGCATCGAAATACGGTTTAGAGGTGAAAGGAGAAAGAATATGCATTCTCTGCGGGTTATGTGTAGCTGTCTGCTCTCTCTTAGGAATCGAAGCGATAGCATTTAAAGGCAGAAGTTTCGATAAGAGAGTATCGCCTCCATTCGAATCATACGCTGAAATCTGTAAGGGATGCTTAGCATGCACGAATGTATGTCCAACCGGAGCTATAAGATTCGAAGACGGAAAGCTTATGGTTGGAAAAATGCTCATATCTAAACACGAGATCCTTAGATGTGAGATTTG
>CAZVXC010000029.1:3715-11704 GCA_964631435.1 uncultured archaeon
TTATGGTTGGAAAAATGCTCATATCTAAACACGAGATCCTTAGATGTGAGATTTGCGGTAAGGAGGTTGCGGCTAAGGAGTTCATTAAGGAGTTCGAGATAGATGAAGTCATATGCGCGGAATGCAAAAGGAAATTGCAGGCAAAGAGATTTGCTGAGTCCATGAGAGTGTAAGATCACATAATATTATTTTTGTTAGCCACGAGATCACGTTCCATCCATCCTAATTTATTCAATCATCCAAATCCAAGATAGCAAAAATGACGTAGAACGAAAAGCTATGACAATAGCTAAGCTTTCATCGCCAATTTCGCTTTCTCAATTACTTCATCAACTCTATCTCCATCTATCTCCAGAAGGTAGATGCCTTTGCTCTTCAAATGATCTCTGCCACCGCCACCTATCTTCTTAGCAACAACAATATTCACGTTGTTTCTCTTAAGCAATTCGGCAATTAGATAACCCTTCCTTTTCTCAGCTTTGGTATAAGGATTCTTCACGACTCTCTTACTCGAAACCTCATCTCCATCAAGCTCTACAATCACATAGTATTCCGATCCGAAATCGCCTGTATATGCGATACCTTTTTCATCTGACGGAATTGCCATGACAATCTTACCCCTCCTGAATTTTACAACGGGTATGACTGCGACGACATCTAAGAACCTCGACTTTATTTCTCTCTCAATCTCATTCTGAATCCTTTCTACCTCCTCACTCGGAGTTCCAAAGCTTACAACAAAGTGAATCTCGATTATCTTCGCTCTCCAAGTTCCTCTTGTCGCTATAAGCTCTATATCCTCTATCCCCTTTATCCTCTTCACGATCTCTGAAATCTGAATAGCCAGTTCCTCATCAACGCTATCCATCAAAACGTTAATTGAACTCTTTAGTATCCCAAAACCAATTTGCAGGATTATAACGGAGATTACTATCGCAACAACTCCATCAGCCCACCAATAGCCCATTTTAACGAACAAAAACCCGAAAAATACTGCAAGAGATGCAAGAACATCGACTCTCGAATGCTTTCCATCCGCTATAAGAGCGATGGACTTCGTTTTCTTCCCGACAGCTATCTTATACCTCGCAAGAACCTCATTGATTGCGGCAGATATAAGAGTTACTAGCAAAGCGAAATATTCAAACACCGGACTTGAAAATGCTAAAAGCTCTTTTACTGCCTCTCCTATTATCGCTATGGATGATATTATTATAACGACACCTACCGCAAGTTCAGCAAGACTTTCAGCTTTAAAATGCCCGTATGGGTGGGATTTATCTGCCGGTTTTTCGGAAATCTTTATTCCGATCCAAACAAACACCGAACTTAATATATCAACGAAGGAATGTGCGGCATCGGCTATTAAAGCCGTGCTACCGACTGCTATCCCGGCTAAGAGTTTTATAACCGTCAGAAAAGCGTTTGAAATTACAGACACTTTACTCGCTTTTATTGCGAGGCTCATAACAATCTCATCAGCGGATATTTCATCTCTTCATCCCATTCCAATACGGCTGTCGCCTCATGTCCTTCAACAGCAGTCTTAACCTTCGCATACAGCATCTCTCCACTTAGAGAACAGTAGTTAAATCCTGAAAGTCTCTCTTTCAACTTTTCTCTATCTATTTTCACCTCAACTTCTTTAACATAAGGCTGAAGCTTTACGCAGCTTTCTATTGCTTTCTCAATCAACTCAACGTTATCAAAGCTTACAGGAATGCCCACGAATTGGTGAAACAATGCACCGAGCTTTATTCCCGCTTCAAACGCTGCAACCTCTTTCATAGAGAAAAATCGTAGCTGAGATATAAAGTGATTCCTATGTATTTATATTTAGCGAAAAGTTTATCATGATGCTTGTGAATGGATATGTGAATGGCTCCACAAAATTTCGATATTGAAAGCGTTAAGCTCGAAGGCTTAAGAACGCTGATAATCTACGATTCACCTTACGCAGCAAGAAGTCTGATATTTTACCACATACTTCCCCGCTTCGAATCAAAAAATTTGTTCATCGCCGTCTTTTCTGACACGATGTATAGAAGGCTCGAAAAAACGTATGAATCCATCGCCAAAACATCGCAGGAGATTGCGAAGGTGCTTGAGAATGCTAAGATAATAAAGATTGGATTGAAGGAGAAGGTTTCATTCGGCAAGCTATACAAACTCATAAATCCCGATCTCTGGAGCAAAGGCTTGGCTGACGTTGTAAAGAATCTCGGAAAAGATGATATTCTAATATTCCATGGCTTCTCAATAATACCAGCGATATATGGACAGAAGGCGATAATGAACTTACTCAGAATTCTAGATTTAATGCCGGAAGATGTTACGCTGATAAGCAAACTACCCAGAATCTATGAAGAGAGCATGATAAACCTTCTGGAAAGATTTTACGATGTCGTGATAAACATTGAGAGAAGCGGAGAGGAAACATATATAATCGGTGTCAGTCAGAGCATAATCATGGACATAAAACCCGGATTCGGATGGTTCAGAATAGGTGAGGACGGCAAGCTTATAGAATGTTACTCTAAGAAGAAAACATGAGCTTTGAAGGAAAGCTGTTCGATAACATACTCAAATTCAAGAGCAAAATAGACGAATTAAGCGAAACAGAGATAGATATAGATGTGGAAAGTAATTCCATCCGCTTGAAAGACCCTTTCAAAATTCTTAAGGATGTGAAAGTATCGGGGATCGATGGCAGTCAGATTTCTCCGCTAAAAGACTTCGGAATCCCTTTTGGCGGTGTTCAGGCTGCGAGGATATGGGTTTATCATGGCAGAGGCTTGCGGGATTTAAGATACAAAAGTAACATCGTCTATGAATCGAACATCGATCTTGAGAGATTCAGGCTCGAAATTGAGCTTGCGAAAGAGAGTTTAGAAATCTCTGACTTCGTCTTTTACGACGGAAGCTTAAGCGTGCTATATACTATGGAGATGAGCGAGAGGCTAAGCAGAGCTTACAGAAAGGAGATAGATGAGGTTGTTAAGATGAGCGAAGAGCTTAGCATACCCATAATCGGTTACGTGGACAGAAGTTACACAAAGGATTTGGGGCTGAAAATTTACGATTCATTTGTTTTATCTGACTACTTAAAGCTTTACGAATACACAGAACCCATAGAAACGAAGACACCGCTATCAGCGTTCTATTTCAAATCGAATCCGTCTCTGCCAGTAAGGGTTGAGATACCGAAGTGGTGTGGAAACATGGTGGATTCTATAGCTGAGGTTGTTTACGCTGAATGCATGCTCGGCTCAACCGCTGGCTATCCCTACATACTCGAAAGAGCACATAAGTATGCGAAAATAGATGAGAAAGAAAAGCTCGCATTTGTAAAAGCTGTAAAAAGCTTTAGAATTTCTTTCAAATATATAAGCAAGGTAAGGACATGATAGTTGCCGGTATAGATGAAGCAGGAAAGGGAAGCGTAATAGGCCCGCTCGTCGTTTGCGGTTTCAGATGTAAGGATGATGAAGTTGATTTGATAAGGGAAATCGGCGTAAGAGATTCGAAAAAGATTCAGAGAGAGAAGAGGGAAAAGATAGCAAAAATTCTGATGGACACTTTTGACTACGAGATCATCATTTTGAGTGCCGAAGAAATTAATGAGAGGATGGAGAATGAAACCATAAACGATATTCTGAGGGATTGTTGTTTAAAACTCATAAAAAACCTGAATGCAGATTTGACGTATGTGGATAGTTTCGATGTAAAAGCTGAGAGACTTAAAGCTGAGCTTGAGAATAAAAGCTCTAAGAGGGTTGTGGCTATGCATAAAGGGGAGAGAATTGAGGTTGTCGCTGCTGCATCGATAATAGCGAAGTATTATAGAGACAAATTGATAGATGAGCTAAAATCTAAATTCGGGGATTTTGGCAGCGGATATCCGTCCGATAGGAAAACGATCGAGTGGTTGAAAAGAGACTTAAACTACGAGCTTAACATCGTCCGTAAAAAGTGGAAAACATTAAAAAGATTGAATCAGAAAACATTATCAGATTTCTGAGGTGTTTTCATGCCATACGAGGATTTAAGGGAGTTTATAAAGAAGCTTGAAGATGAGAACGAGCTTGCAAGAATAAAGCATGAAGTAAGCGTTGAACTCGAAATTACAGAGATTGCCGATAGAGCAGTCAAGAACGGAGGAAAAGCACTCCTTTTTGAGAATCCGAAGAACTACAAAATCCCGGTTTTAATAAACGCCTTTGCAAGCGAAAGGAGAATGAAGATAGCGCTGGAGACAGACAGATTCGAAAGCATAGGTGAAAGACTTGTGGAATTTGCGAAGTTCAAAGCCGAATCAGTTTTCGATGGGATCAAAGCCTTAAGCTCGGCTAAGAATCTCATAAATTTCATTCCGAAGAAGGTGAAGAGAGGTGCTGTTAAAGAAGTTGTTGATCATAAGCCAAATCTGATGAAATTTCCGATATTGAAGTGCTGGCCCAAGGATGGTGGTAGATTCATAACGCTTCCTGTTGTAATAACAAAAGACCCGGAAACGGGGATACTGAATGCGGGAATGTATAGGATGCAGGTCTTCGATGAGAAAACGACTGGGATGCATTGGCAGATACACAAACACGGAGCTTTGCATTACAAAAAGATGAGAGATGCTGGAATCGATAAGCTTGAGGTTGCAGTTGCGATAGGTGTTGATCCTGCCATTCTCTATTCCGCAACTGCACCGCTTCCGGAGAATATCAGCGAATTCATGTTCGCAGGCTTTATAAGGAATAAGAGGGTGAAGCTAATTGATTGCGAAACCATCGATCTTCAAGTTCCAGCCAATGCGGAGATTGTGCTTGAAGGCTATGTTAAACTCGACGAATTCAGGATCGAAGGGCCTTTCGGAGATCATACCGGATACTACACACCTCCAGAGCCTTATCCTGTATTCCACGTTGAATGCGTAACACATCGTGAGAATCCGATATACCATGCAACGGTGGTAGGGAAGCCACCTATGGAAGATGCTTGGCTCGGAAAAGCGACCGAAAGAATTTTTCTTCCGATAATCAAGCTCATGAATCCCGAAATTGTTGACATAAATCTGCCGATAGAAGCGAGTTTCCATAATCTCGCAATAGTTTCGATAAAGAAGCGTTATCCGGGACATGCTAAGAAGGTTATGTTCTCAATATGGGGAACGGGATTGCTCAGCCTGACGAAGATAGTTATAGTTGTTGATGATGACGTCAACGTCCACGATCTCAAAGAGGTTTTGTGGGCTGTAACGAGCAGATTCGATCCGTCGAGAGATATCATTGCCATACCAAATGCACCGCTCGACAGCTTAGACCATTCGAGCTACATGCAAAATCTCGGCGGAAAGCTCGGAATTGATGCGACGAAGAAGTTAAAAGAAGAGGGATACAGCAGAGAATGGCCGGAAGTTGTTGAGATGAGCGAAGATGTCAAGAGAAGAGTAGATGCGATTTGGGATGAGCTGAAGAAGGTTATATTCGGATAGCTATTTTTTAAGCATTCTTAAGACCTCTGAAATTTTCTTAGCGAGATCGCCGTTGAAAACTATTTTTACGTAGCTATTCTCTCTCCTCACATCAAATTCGATCCACTCATCATTCAATTCTCCTCTGACGATGCTTATCTCCAGCTCTTTCATCTCGTTGCACCAGCTTACGAACGTTTCCGGATTGGAAGATCTTATCTCAACTGAGATAAACGGAATATCCCAATCTTCTCCGCTTTTAAGCTCCCTTTTAATGCTGTAAATCTTTTCCTTTATGATCACGCATCTCACAATTAAATTGATACATCATTGGAAATAATTTTTAGCTGGTTTTGATTTTGTTCGCAATCCTACTTAGTTCTCAGCTTGAATACCGAATTCAGTATCGCATACGTTACAAACAAATCCTCTCCTATCGGTTCACATACAACAATCCTTTTTCCTTCAAATTCACCCTCTTTTACACCCTCTCCTTCCTGCAATCCGAGCATCTGAGGTAAATCCTCTGTTACATGAAGCCCGTTCGAAATGAAGAGGGGAACGAGGTATATAACATCACAGTCCATCTCCCTTACAGCCTCATCTGGAGAAGGCTTTCTTTTTCTCGCCGCAAACGCTATTTTCACCTCATCAAAAATTCCGAAGTTCTCTATTCTTTCCTTATGCATCTCCATAACCTTTCTGTAATGGGGAAGCTGGCTTCCGTGTCCGACAATAATCAACCCCTTTCTCATAAAATCACCTCAGAAACAAGATTGTATAATCCGATTTCGTCTCAAAAGATTCTGTCCGGATTTCGTATATCTTTTCATCACTCATGCACAGATCTTCTAAAACAACCGCCTCTCTTACATTAGGAAAATTCAAGTTGACGCCTTTCTTTGACAATATAAGCAAACCTCTCTTTTTAAAATCCCCATCTATTTCTCTGCTGTGAGCATTCACAACGATCACATCGCATAAATCGATTTTCAATTTTGCGAGAGCGACCTGAACACTCGAAATTCCGGGAATTATTTCTGCATCTCTGAAAAACCTCCCTAAACCAGCTATCATCGGATCGCCAGTTGAGAGAACGACAACTTCATCTTTCTCAGCTTGTCTCTCTATATCTCTGTAAACATCGCCGCTAAAACTTTTTATCACCTCGAATTCGCATGAGATAAAGTCTTTCGCAATATCTATCGCTCTTCTGCTGCCGAAAATGTATTCGGCATTCTCAATCTTTTTCTTTGCTTCTAAATTTATATGCTCCCTCTTCAATCCGACACCTACGACGCTAAGCACAAAGATTGCTCTCATCAAGCTTATATATCTCTTCCTAAGTTCGCAAAAATAGCAAAGTTTTTAAATCAAATATTCTTGATTTTTTGTAAAGCAATTTGAATCAGATGTGTGTGAGCAAGATTATGTTATGGAAGACGACAAATGTGTATGCGATGACGTCGAATATCATAGCAACAAATATCGAATTCGCAATAACGTTCCTCAAAGCACTCTTCTTCTGATTCAGATATTCGAAGAGAAATACGAACGGCAACAACGGCATAGCTATCTTATAGGCTATCATAATCGCCGGAGAGAAGCTGTATAACTGCCTTATAACCACGTTAAGCTCCTCGTAAATCCCTGTGCTTAGAGAGATGAGAGTCGTTATAAGATCTGCGATGTTCAGGATTGTCAGGATTACTAAGACCGCAATAACCTTTTCCTTCGTTAAAAACTCTTTCGATGCGACTCTCATCGAACATCGTTAGCCATTTATCTAATAAATTTTTCTACTTTATGTTAAATTATTGTAATCATCTTCATTATTATCTTTATAATGACTTTGTAAAAATTTTCTTACAATTTATCCAGCAAATTTTATAAGGTTGGGGAAGAGTTGGTGATATGGAGACTAAGAAAGAGATCATAGGCATTCTATTTGCAAAACTCGAACCTTCTTCGAACGACGTTTTCGCAGACATAGGAAGCGGGAGCGGAGCTGTGGCTGAATTCTTTTCGAATTACGTTGATGAAGTATATGCAATTGAAGTCGATGAGGGGAAAGCAGAGATGCTAAGAAGGAGATTCAAAAGCGGTAATGTTCAGGTTATGAGATGCCACGGATACGATTTTTTGAAGGAAAGGGGATGCGATATCGTCTTCTTTGGAGGAACGAAGGATATAGAAAGGATGCTTGAGGTTTGCGAGGCGAGAAAGATTGCTGTGAATGCTGCGAGAATCGAGGTTGCTACGGATGTCGTGAGAAAAATGAAAGAGATCGGAATATTCGAGGAAATAATAATCGTTAACGTTTCCAAAAGCTACGATCTCGCTGGCGGAACGGCTTTCAAAAATATCAATCCGGTTTTCATGATCTTCGGCTCAAGGAGGTGATACCTTGCTTTACGGAGTAGGAATCGGGCTGAGCAAAGAGCATCTAACTCTGAAAGCGATAGAGGTGATTAAAAATGTGAATGAAGTTGTTGTTCCGGGGAAGATGGCGAGAGATATAATAT
>CAZVXC010000030.1:0-11683 GCA_964631435.1 uncultured archaeon
AGACCAAATAAAGAGCTTGCAAAAGCATTAATCGATCTCGGCGGAAAGATTTCGGGAAATAAGGAATTCAAGGCACCATTGAAAATTAAAGGAATTATTAGGGGCGGAGAGGTAGAGATAGATGCGATAAGCTCTCAATTCGTAACCTCCTTGTTATTCTCGCTCCCATTAGCAGAAAGGGAATCTGTCGTCAGAGTCAGGAATATAAAATCGAGACCATACATAGACGTAACCCTCCACGTCCTCGAAGAGAGCGGGGTAAAAATTGAGAGAGATGCAAACGAATTTCACATCTCACCATCGGAATTTAACCTCAGAGCATTTGAAATTCCTCCAGATTTCTCTTCGATGAGCTATCTGATCGCTGCAGGATTGCTTGGCGGTAAGGTTGAAATAGAGAACGCGATAGATTCCAAGCAGGGAGATAAGAAATTCGTGGAGATTGCCAAGAGCATGGGTGGAAAAGTGAGGTGGGAAGGAAATAGAATAATTGCGGAAAAGTCGGAGCTTGAGGGAATAGAATTCGACGCCGCAGATACGCCGGATCTTGTTCCTACGATAGCTATACTCGCAGCGAAGGCAAGAGGATTTACGAAGATTTACAATGCTGAGCATCTCAGATTCAAGGAGATAGACAGGCTCAGGGGGCTGGCATTGAATCTCAAGTCTCTCGGTGTGTATGTTAAAGAGACTGAGGACGGCTTGATTATCAGAGGTGGTGAAATCAAAAGAGGTATCGTTCATAGCTTCGGAGATCACAGAATGGCTATGGCTTTCTCCCTTCTCGGGATAGTAAACGAAGTTACGGTTAAAGATGCAGAAGTTGTGAGCGTTTCATATCCGAAGTTTTTTGAAGATTTAAGAAAGATAAATGTGAGGGTTGAGAGATGCTGAGCAATTCCTTCGGCTTTCTCTTCAGATTCACAAGCTTTGGGGAAAGTCATGGGCAGGCAGTTGGTTGCGTTGTAGATGGCTGTCCAGCCGGATTGGAATTGAGCGAGGAGGATATAAATAAGGAATTAAGGAGAAGAAGACCGGGAGGTAAATTTTCATCTAAAAGAAGAGAAAAAGATGAGGTTAAGATAATTTCTGGAATCCTTGACGGATTGACTCTCGGAACGCCGATCGCTATGATCGTCGAAAATAGAGATGTCGATTCGAAAGCTTACGAGAAGATCAAGAATATTCCTCGACCGGGACATGCGGATTACACGTATTATGCGAAATTCGGAATAAGAGATTGGAGAGGAGGTGGCAGAGCTTCCGGAAGAGAAACTGTTGCAAGAGTTGCTGCCGGTGCGATAGCAAAAAAGGTGTTGTCAGAATATGGTGTGAAGATATACGGATACGCTAAGGAGATAGCGGGAATTGAAGCAAATTTAGAGGGCGATGTCGAAGAGGTTTTTGAGAGGGCTGAGAAAAGCGAGCTAAGGATACCAGATGAAGAGGCTGAGGAGGCAATAATAGAGAAAATCAGAGAGGCTATGAATGAGGGAGACAGCGTTGGAGGTATCGTTGAGGTTGTAGCGAAGAATGTTCCAGCAGGCTTAGGTGAGCCAGTTTTCCTTAAAGCTGATGCATATCTTGCATTCTCCTTAATGAGCATTCCCGCTGTAAAGGGTGTTGAGATAGGAGCAGGATTCAAAGCGGCGAAGATGCGAGGAAGTGAGATGAACGATGAGATGTTCATAGACAAAGGTGCAGTAAAATTCTATTCCAACAACGCCGGAGGAATCTTAGGTGGAATTACGAGCGGGCAGGATATAATCGTAAGGATAGCCGTAAAGCCAACTCCGAGTATTTCAAAAAAGCAGAGAAGCGTGGATTTAGAGAGATTTGAAAATACAGAAATAAGCGTTAAAGGCAGGCACGATCCGTGTATAGTGCCAAGAGCAGTTCCAGTTGCGGAAGCTATGGTCGCTGTAACTTTACTCGATTTGATGATGATGCAGGGACTTGTTCCGAGATTTCTCAGATAGGAAAGCTTCTCTCATTATCTTTATCGCACACAAATCTCCGCACATGCTGCACGCTTTCGTCCCCGATTTTCTCCTTGAGTGAATTTCAACAGCCTTTTCCGGATCGATAGCGAGTTCAAATTGCTTTAACCAGTTGAAATTCCTTCTCGCGAGGCTCATTTCATAGTCAAGCTTTCTTGCCCTTTCTCTCTGCCCTTCCTTAACGAGGTCTATCGCATGTGCCGCAATTTTTGCCGCAATAACACCCTCTTTAACGTCATCAACACTCGGCAGAGCTAAATGCTCCGCAGGAGTAACGTAACATATGAAGTCCGCACCGTGCATGCCAGCTATTGCCGCACCGATTGCTGCCGCTATGTGATCGTAGCCGGCGGCGACGTCTGTAACAAGTGGACCTAAGAGGTAAAGAGGTGCATCTTTCGTTACGAATTTCATCGCTTTAACACTCGTCTCAATCTCATCCAGAGGAACGTGTCCGGGACCTTCAACCATCGCCTGAACTCCCTTTTCTCTGCAGATTTCAACAAGTTCACCGAGTATGACGAACTCCGTGAATTTTACCCTATCGCTCGCATCCTCTATACATCCGGGACGGAAAGCATCCCCTAAGCTTATTGTTACATCATATTCCTTCATTATCTCAAGCAGATAGTCGAAATCTCTGTAATACGGGTTCTCTTTTTCGTTATGCTTCATCCATGCTATTATTAGTGAACCACCCCTACTGACGACTCCTAAAAGCCTTTTACTCCTTTTGAGCCTCTCAACAGAGACCCAATTAACTCCCGCATGTATCGTCATGAAATCTACGCCATCTTTCGCATGCTTTTCAACCACATTGAAGAAATCGTCCTCATCCGCATCGAGGATGTTCTTCTCTCTCGCAATCTGGTAAATCGGGACGGTTCCAAACGGAATTTCAACGACTTCCATTATTCTCTTCCTTATGTAATCCAAATCTCCTCCGCTACTTAAATCCATTATAGCATCAGCCCCATATTTCTGTGCAATTTTAGCCTTTTCTATCTCCTCATCCAAGTTGATGTAATCTGCTGATGTTCCGATATTTGCATTAATCTTTGTAGAAACGAGTTTTCCGATCGCTCTCGGTTTGAAATTATCATCTTTTAAAACATTTCTCGGAACGATTACCTTTCCTTCAGCGATGAGCTTGAGGAGTTTATTTAGCTGGATACCTTCATAAATTTCAACATCTTTAAGCCATTCGGGATATTCTCCTTTTTTTGCCATCTCCATGAGGGATTCCATGCAATTCTGTAAGAACTGAAGAAATAAAAAATCTTTGCAAGTTAGATCGAATCTAAATTTTTAAGAAATGCGGAGAGTGGAATTAACTATATGCCTCAAAATTGTTAGCTATGGAGGGTGCTGTATTCGGAGAGAATAAGAGATATGCACGTTGAATACCTCCACCCAGATTGAGATAGTGCGGAGAAAAGAAAGAACTTAGTGTGATCAGATAATACTTTTGCAAGAATCCTTTTTATTCGGCATTCCCTTCCTACAGAGGAGCCGAAATGAAGCTATCTCATTGTTACGAATAATTCCTCTGATTGCTTCTTTGCCCACTAGTCTCATCGGTCCTGCTTGCTTAGCTGATCACTACAATTTCATTTCGATTAATCATACTTTAGTTTACGAGCTTAAAACTTTGAATAAGTAAAGAAAAGCTACTTAAGGACATCTTTGAAACGATTGAGTTAGATAGGAGATGTCAACTTGGAGGCTTGATTCGTCCTAAAAAGTAAAGCTTTTCAGAAGAATGAAACTGATATATGTCGTTCATACTTAGCCCCCGTGGGGTAGTGGATATCCCGGAGGTTTCCGGAACCTCTAACCCGGGTTCGATTCCCGGCGGGGGCGTTATTCGATAAATTATAAGTTCCCCCTTTCTATTTTTGTTTTGTGAAACATGATATTCATGATTACGAGTCCAAGCTGAGGAGGGAATGGTCGAAAATTCTTGAAAGTTCTTTACCCGAAGAAAGTAAAAAATTGATTGGTGATTTTAAGGAAACTCTCGAACTAAAGGACTTAGCTCAGCGAGAATTCTGAGATATATAGTGATTTTAAGGATGGCAAATGAAAGATTACTCCGAAAGCCCTTAAGTTTGTGGGATGAAGAGGATCTTAAGGTTGTGATGGCAAAAATTCAGGAAAAAGTGAGAGTAGGGGTATATACCAAGAACACGGCTTATGAATTCAAAAAGACTTTGAGAAGATTTTTCAAGTGGCTTCACGGTGAGGAATGGAATGGTCTTAGAGTTCTTAGGGGAAGCGTCAAGGAGAGAACTAAACCAAATGTGCTCACTGAGGAGAAAATCTTAAGGATGATAGTTGTAGCGAGGAACCGCAGAGATCTGAAATAACTATAATTCTTAACTGTTTCTTCACTAATCCTGTTCAAAAGCCATTTTGCGAAATTTTCCCTCTCAGTCGAGTAGCTGATTAAGATGCAATTCTGGGGAGCCCGTGTGCTATTTGCACGCAAGGGTTCATGTCTCTCCCTCGGCGCTTCTAAGTTTTGACAGGAATTCTCTGATCTCTTCGGAGATTACCCATCTCTGATCCAATTGTTTAACGAGCTTCTCAATTTTATATGCGGCTTCGATAATTTTATTCCTATACTCTAAATTCTTTTCAAGCTCGGCAAAGCCGATTATCTCAGCTAAGGGATTTCGAATCTTATCTACTATCGTAGCCATCTGCTCTATATTCTGTTCTATCTGCTCTAATGCCTCCATTCTTGCCTTTTCAAGTTCAATCGATGTTAATGCAAGAGATAGGTCATTTATAACCGTTCTTATCATCTCAACCTCTTTAACACTTAAAGCATCTTTGGAGCTTATGAACAAAGCACCGAAGACTCTATCTCTTCTAACTATCGGGAAAATGTAGGTGTTCAAATTTCTATGTTCGGAACTGTATTTGCAATCTTTCGGATGCATCCCTGATCGGATTGATATGAATTTTTTATTTTCCAAAGCTCGCTCTAAGCATTTCGAACATTCAATTATATCTCTGGCTTTAAAAGCATCTATACCATGTGTTACAACAACGCTGTTGCATATTGCTATTGCAAAATCGCACCACTCTCCGATCTCGCTGACAACCCTTCTTAACAACTTCTCCGTATCCCTCTCCAGAAATATCGCTCTGTTTATTCTATACATAGTTTCAAGTAACCTCTCGTATCTAATTCTCTCAGTTATATCGATTCTGCATGTCAGAGTCTTGTTATCTGGCAGCTTTAGAACCTTGCTCTCAACAAACCTAATCTTGCCATCTTTCCTTAAAAGCTTATACACATAGCGAGTCGGAGCTTCCTTTCCCGCAAGTCTATTCCTGTAATATCCCTCTATCCTCCTCCTATCGTCCTCTGCAACAAAATCCAAAAAGCATCTGCCGATTATTTCATTCCTTTCGTATCCAGATAACTTTTCGAATTCATTGTTAACCTCGATGAATTTACCCTTATCTGCAAGCGTTATCGCAATCGGGCTTTGATAAAAGAGAAGCTTATACTTCTCTTCAAGTTCCTTTCTCTTCGATATCTCTCTAACGATCCCTTCTATCCTTACAACTTCATCATCTTTCAAAATCGGCCATTCAACGATATCGAACCAAAGAATCTTTCCATCTTTCGTTACAGCTCTAAATTCATCTCTCACAATTTCTCCGCCTAATACTCTCTTAAAAAACATCCTTAACCTTTCTAAATCTTCTGGATGGACGAGATTCTTCGAATTCTTCCCTATTATCTCATTTAAATCGTATCCCATGATTTCAGCGAATTTAGGATTTATATTTAGGAATCTTCCCCTGTTGTCTAAGATGAAAAACAAATCCTGAGCATTTTCGAAAAATCTCTTGTATTCCTCCAAGCGCTCCCTGTATTCTTCCTGTTCGGTTACATCTACTGCCGTTCCGACGATCGTATTTTCATTAAGAATCTTCGATACGAAGACGTTAAGTATCCTCAAATCTTCATCCTTTCTTACAACTCTTATCGTGCAACTTTTTTCAATCTCCTCAGAATGCACGCATTCTTCTATTTCCTTGGCATCTTCTGGCTGAATAAAATCGAGGAAACTCTTTCCGATTAGCTCTTCAACGTTGTATCCCATAATTTCGGCAAATTTCGGATTAGCGTATCTTATTTTGTCATCCTCAAGTAAAAAAATACCGACTAACGATTTCTCTGTTAGAATCTTAAAAATCCTCTCGGATTCTACTATTTCCTTAGCTTTCTCGACTAAGAAAATTGCGAAAGCCAGTTTCTCCTCATATATAACCGGAAATCTGAAACAATCGTAGTGCTTTCTTTTAAAAAACACCTCGAATTTGCTCTCATTAACATTAAACATATCACGAAAGTTTTTGCCCTTAATATCTCCGAAGTTTTCTCTTGCAAAATCGTTGATCTCTATTATTCTATCTTTTTCGTCCGTAATTATGACCGAGCAGTTTTTCAATGCGTTCAGCTGTATTTTCAGCTCTCTCAGCATTATTTCTACTGGGCTTTCAGAAATATTTAACATTTTTCTTAACGAGCCTTTAGGATGATTTTTAAATAACGCAAGCATAAATACAGGTGATGAGTGAGTTTGAATATAAAGGCAGGAAGATCAGTTGTCAGACTTTCGAGAAGACTAAGAGTTACGAGACCTTAGTCCTCTTCGTGGAGCTTGAAAACGTTCAGCATTCAGGCTACCTTATCAAAAAGGATGATAAGGTTGTAGCGAAAGGTGAGATAGCGAAAGCTGTGAGGGATGCAAATATAGATGGGGTTGAGATGGCTGTTGCTCCCCCAGCGGATAGCAATGCGATAATCATGCTCAGAGTAACTAAGGATCAGAGGGAGGTTTTGGATAGAGTTCTCGATATAATTTTCAAAGTTCTTGAGGAAAGGGGATTTATTTGAAGAGGCGAATTTACTTCGGAGACACAGACCCATTCGGAGTTACTTTCTTCGTAGCATATCACAGAATATTTAAAGAAGCTCTCGACGAATTCATACAAAGTAAAGGCATCCCTCCAGAATTATTTTACAGAAACAGAGAGGAAAATTACGCTTTTCCGATAACGTATTCTGAGGCGAGATTTTTCAAGCCGACAAGGTATTATGATGATATTCATGTGGATGTGAGCGTTGATGAGTTAAAAGAAACGAAGATCACATTCGGGTTTAAAGCATTTAAAAATGACGAATTAGTGGCTGAGGGGAGAATGGAAGTAACTTGCATTGATAGGAATTGGAAGAAGAGAAAGTTACCACCGAAAATAAAAAAGATTCTCGCTGATTTTTAATTATTTTTAAAAATAAAATTATTAATAATTTTTAGTAAATAATAAATATTTTGTGAACTAAGTAATGTTAAGATGGCATGTATCGAGCAAGGACTAAAATTTCCTAAGTTCAAACCGATTATTTTCAAAGATAGAAAAGGTTCCGATGTTCTAATAAGAGGATACGATCATTCAAAAGATAGGGGAAAGTTAATAGGGATGTATGAAAGCTTTAGTCCGGAAAACAGATGCTTAGGACTTCCTCCCTCTACGAGAATTGCGATAGAAAATTGGGTGGATTTTCTTGCCAGTAAAGGATTCGGAATAGTTGCTGAAATTGATGGGAAAATTGTGGGTCATTGCGTGATTGTTCCTACCGAGGATGGCAGGAAAGTTGACCTTTCTATATTTGTCCATCAAGACTACCATGACAGAGGAATAGGTCAGGCTTTGTTAAAAGAGATAATAAGATACGCCAAAGATATGGGGTTCGAAGGCATAACTCTCGTTACAGAAAGAACGAATACGAGAGCAGTTCACGTTTACAAAAAGCTCGGATTCAAAGTTGTGAATCCTGAGCATGAATACGATATGTATCTTCCGCTTAAATAGGATAAGACAAATAATGAACAGCTTCTAAAGCTACAAATTGTAGATGATAAATTCAGGTGGGGCTACTCGTCGGAATAAGTATCCAGATTAGGTTCCGTTACCTTATATTCCTCAATCGATCTCTCAACAGCATTCTTCTTATAGAATATAGCTATTCACCTTCGAGTGCCGCAGGGGATATATTCAAATTCTTAGAAATCTTTATGTATGGTCGGGAAACCAAAAAGAAAAAGTTATGTCCAGATAGATAGGTATAGTCCATAGAATATGATGGTGAGACCGATGGTAGTGCAACTTGAAATCGCAGAAAACGGAGTAGTGAGAAAGGACGCTGCAGACCTTCCAGTAAATTTAAAAAGACTACTACAAGAATTTTGTGGGGTTAAGCAGACAATGTTTTCTAATGAATAATTGAGGTGATTGGAGAGTGGAAAATTCAGGCGAAAGTTGCTCACCTACGGAAAAATGCACAGTTTGCGGCATTCTCTCGATGTTTAGGGTTACTGCAATGTTTAGGGTTGGGGTAATCTTATTTCTATCCATTATTGTCGGTGTGATAACTGGAGTAGCATCCTTTGTTCTATACTTTCTTACTCAGCTCTTTACAAAGTTTTTCCTGTGGGGCTTAGATAATTTCAATGTTCCTCCTTCAGCCGGAGAGATTGAGATCGTGCACTTAAATTTTCACATAGGTGCGATTCCTCTTTTTATAATCCCAGCTATTGGTGGTATAATCGTTGGTATTGTGACCTATGCCTTGGCTCCTGAAACAGCTGGTGGGGGAACTGGATACGTTATCGATGCCTTTCACGGAATGCGGGGTTATATTAGATCAAGAGTTCCCATAATCAAAACCATAATATCTGCTATAACAATCGGAAGTGGTGGGAGCGCTGGAAGAGAGGGACCAATTACGCAGATAGGTGGGGGTATAGGTTCTATTGTTGCTAGATTCTGCAAACTTTCAGATAGAGATAGAAGGATCTTAGTAGTTAGTGGCATGTCTGGAGGTATAGGAAGTGTTTTCCTTGCCCCTCTGGGTGGAGCTTTTTTCGGAGTTGAAGTTTTATATAAAAGAGATTTCGAAGTTGATGCGCTTATCCCTGCTGTCGTTTCATCGATCGTTGCTTATACAGTTTTAGAAACAATTCTTTGTGAAATAACAGGCGTATCTTTTGGCCATGTGAGGATATTTTCAGTGCCAAATCTCAAAATTAATTCACCAATAGAACTGATGATGTATGCTATTCTTGGCATCATTGCTGGGGCTTTTGGTTACCTTTACATCTATTGCTACCACTACACCAAAAATCTATTTAAGCGATTTAGAATTCCGGATTATCTAAAACCAGCAATAGGGGGATTTACAGTCGGAATAATGGGTGTGTTCATTCATCAGATATTATCTACTGGTTACGGTTACACTCAAATGGTTCTGGTAAATTGCAGCGCGTTTGCAGTTACATTTCTAATATTTTTAGCAATCGCGAAAATAGTTGCTACTGCTATGACAGTCGGTAGCGGTGGAAGTGGCGGACTGTTCGCACCATCGCTGGTAATCGGAAGCTTTTTAGGTGGAGCAATCGGACTGATATTTCACAGCATTATGCCTCAAATCGTTCCTGAGGCTTACGCTTTAGTTGGTATGGCAGCGTTTCTTGCTGGAACATCCAAAACTCCACTAACAGCTATAATCCTACCGCTTGAAATTACAGGTAGCTATTCGCTATTACCAGCAACGATGATAGCATCTTTCTTAGCCTATCTTGTGACAGGTGAGCGCACACTATATACGAAACAAGTTAGGACAAGAGCTGATAGCCCCGCACATAGGAGGGAACTCATAAGGGGTATACTTATAGGTCTTAAAGTTAGAGATGCCATGACTCCTGTTAAAGACATTGTTACAGTAAGCCCAGAAGATACCGTTCAAGATGTTTTATCCATGGTTCGGAAAACCGGCCATCTTGGATATCCGGTTACAAAAGATGGAAAACTCGTCGGAATCGTAACTCTGACAGATATTAACTCTGTTCCAGAAGAAAATAGGACTAAGATTAGAGTTAAAGATGTTATGAGCCGAAACGTGATAACGATCTCTCCAGATGACAATCTTGAAGATGCTTTAAAATTGTTAATCGAATATGATATCGGCAGATTGCCGGTTGTAGAAGACGAAAAGCTAGTCGGTATAATAACGAGAAGCGATATAATGAAGGCCCATGCAAAGGAACTCGAAAGGCTGGGAATATGAGGTTCATAATTGCTATTACAGGAGCCTCGGGACAAATTTTCGCTTTAAGACTTCTTGAAATACTCAAAAGCTATGCAGAACTTCATCTGATAATTTCGAATGCCGCAAAGATAACGCTTCCTTACGAACTTGATATCCAAATAGATGATATGGCGAAGCATGCAAACTACGTCTATTCAGAGGATGACTTGGATGCCCCATTTGCGAGCGGGACGTTTAAGCATGACGGCATGGTGGTTATCCCTTGCAGTATGAAAACACTCTCAGCCATCGCTTACAGCTTTTCGGACAATTTGATTGTAAGAGCCGCTGATGTTACACTTAAAGAGCGGAGAAAGCTTATTCTTGCTGTGAGGGAGACGCCTTTGAATATGAATCATATAAGAGCTATGCTCAGGGCGTGTGAGGCTGGAGCAATAATAATGCCGATAACTCCGTCTTTCTACATAAAGCCGAAGAATATAGAGGAAATAGTAGATCATTTCTCCAAGAGAGTTGCAGAGATGCTCGGTGTTAACGTGGATTATAAGCGGTGGAAATAGGACCACTTCCTTTTCCAATACTCCTTTATGACCTCCAATGCTATAAGCTTCTCACCACTCAGAAATCTTATGCTCGCTCCTCCGCCAGTTGATATATGGCTCATCTTGCCCTCAAGCCCGGCTAATCTTGCGGCAGAGGAGATATGGCCACCCCCTACGATTGAGAACTTCGCTTTTGAAACAGCTCTAAGGATCTCAAATGTTCCGAAAGCGAAGTCTTCTTCCTCAAAAATTCCAGCGGGCCCATTTATTACGGCTATCTCGTAATTCGTTATCTCTCTCGAAAACATATCCGTTGTTTCAACTCCGATATCCTTTATAATCGGTTTGTCTTCGAGTTTTTCGAATTCTTCTATGCTTAGATCTCTCCTTTCCCCATCTATCTCAACGCCGAAATCGACTGGGAGCAAAATCTTTTCTCTGAACTTTTCGAGTATCTTTCTTATCTCCTCATCATTAACATCCTCTTTGTTATCCTCAACGATCCTCACATTCTTCTCCCCAATATCAACTCCTAAGAGCATGAGGAAGTAATTCGCAACGACTCCGGTTAAAGCGACTTTATCTGCAATCTTATTGCTTAAGACGTTTCTCATAACATTCACGGAATCACTTATCTTCGCTCCTCCAAGAATAAAAATCTTCGATTCCTTGCTTTTAAGAGCTTTTGATAAAGCCTTCACTTCCTTCTCAACAAGCCTTCCGACGACAGCAGGTAAAACTACCGGAAAGCCGACCAAGCTTGCATGACCTCTGTGAGATGCTGAAAATGCATCGTTCACATAAAGATCGAAATGTCTTGAGAGCCGTGAAACTATATGAGATTTCGCATGCTCCTCAGGACTCTTCTTGAGATTCTCCTCAGAATAGAATCTGACGTTCTCAAGCAGGATTATATCTCCTATTTCCATCTCCCTTATTTTCCTTAGAGCACATGAGGAAAAAAGTTCATCCACGTAAATTACATCCCTGTTCACTATCCTCGA
>CAZVXC010000031.1:0-10936 GCA_964631435.1 uncultured archaeon
AAATAGGCTATAAACCTGCTGGAATCAAGGATTTTAAATTCATAAGGGATTTTCTGATTGAAAGCTTTGAGAACGCAGAATTCAAGAATCCCGAAATATATTTCGGATTCGAAGATGTTGAAGTTAACGTTATGGGTAAAAGGTTTTTCAAAGAGGCTGAAACCGCATTAAAAAACTTCGGAGAAAAAGCACTCTATTTATTTTTCCTCTTTTCGATTTTAAGCTATATAGCTTCATTCATTCTCGGCTTAACATTCATCTAATTTTTCATTTTTTATCATTTCCGGCAAAAAACCAATAACTTTATATTGAGAAACTTCTCATTTTTGAGAAGATGATAGATGCACTGAAAAGCCTTGCGATGCTAAATGCTACGAAGAAGGTTGTGAAGGTTAGCTCAAAGGAGTTTGCTGAGAAAATCAATCAAAGCATTCAAACAGCGGCAAGAAAGCTGAAAGAACTCGAAGATCACGGATACATCGAGAGACAGATTAACAAGAACGGACAGTTCGTCGTAATCACGGAGAAAGGGAAGAAGTTGCTATACAGAGAGTATCTTGATTATAAAAAGATTTTCGAGGGCAAAGAAGAGGTTATCATCGAAGGGGAAGTTATGAGCGGTGTTGGAGAGGGGAAATACTACGTTTCCCTCGAAGGCTATAAAAGGCAGTTCATAGAGAAACTCGGCTTCGAACCTTTTCCCGGAACGCTAAATCTAAGGATACCGAAGGAACAGATGTATTTCAGGAGATTGCTCGATGAGGAGGAGGGAATACTTATCAAGGGTTTCAGAACGGAAGACAGGACTTTCGGTGATGTTAAAGCTTTCAAGTGCAAGATAGATGGAATAGAGGGTGCAGCGATAATCCCGCAGAGAACACATTACAGCTCAGATGTCCTTGAAATAATTGCTCCCGTTTGTCTTAGAGAGAAATTAAATCTTGAAGATGGAGATAAAGTTGTTGTAGAGGTGTTTTTATGATTGATGAGGCTATAAAAGCGTTTAAGAGAGGAAAACCCATATTGATATACGATTTCGAAGAGAGAGAAGGTGAAACGGATATAGCTATTCCGGCGAAAGCAGTCAAAGCTGAGGATGTAGCGATGATGAGGATCGATGGCGGAGGTTTGATCTGCGTCTCAATACCTTTTGAGGCTGCAGAAATGTTCGGGTTGCCGTTCATGCATGAAATTCTCGAATTCTCAGCGAAAAAATTCCCGAAGCTGAAGAGGATTTCGGAATTCGATATAAGATACGATTCGAGGTCTTCTTTCAGCATATGGGTGAATCATAGGGATACATACACAGGAATAACAGATAACGACAGAAGCCTCACAATAAGAAAGATCGGCGAGGCTGTTGAAAAGGTTTTAAACGGGAAGGAATTTGATTTCGGAGAAGAGTTCAGAAGTCCGGGACATGTTGCGATACTCAAAGCTGCGAAGAATTTGATATATGAGCGAGTTGGACAGACTGAGCTTAGCTTAGCGATAGCAAAGCTTGCGAAGATTACGCCTGCCGTTGCTATATGCGAGATGCTCGATGAAAAGACGGGTAGGGCTTTATCGAAAGATGCGGCTATAAAATATGCCGAGGAATACGATATTCCTTTCGTTGAAGGAAGAGAAGTAATTAAAGCGTATTCTCTGACTAAACTTTGCCTTTAAGTAATTCCTGCCCCTTTTCTACAATTATACTTACCGGCGTCGGTAGCTTTTGACCTGCTCTTTTTAGAGCTTCTTTCGCTATCTCGAAGTTTTCGGGCTTCGTCCATATGCTTATGATTTTCGTCCCCGGAAAGACTCTTGCCGCCAGTCCAACGGGTTTCCCGAACGCTTTTCTCATTCCCTGCGATATTCTGTCCGCTCCGGCTCCGACAGCCATTTTGTGTTCTCTCAAGACGTGGTGCGGATATATCCTAACTTTCAAGAAGTAATTGCTCGATCCGGCCCTTCTTGCGATGAATTTGTTCGCCGCAATTCTTGCCGATTCCAAAGCTGTATCTCTTATCTGGACTGCTTCCTTAGCAACTAAGGATAGCATAACGGGAAATTCCGCATATTTATTTCCCATCTCGAATTGCCTTAGTCTTAATCCCGGAACGCCGTCTATGTATTCCTTTCTTGTGTATGGTCTCTCAAGCTTTCTCCACATCCTCGCAGGTTTTCTTGCCATGCAACTCATGAAGCGTATAGGGTATTTAAGCTTAACTTCCGCAATTGTTAAATACATAGCTTATCTTTGCAGAGCATGGCAAGGTTTCCGGAAGCTGAGGCAAGGTTGTTCAACGTGAAGATATGCATGAGATGTAACGCAAGAAATCCGATAAAAGCGAGAACATGCAGGAAATGCGGATACAAAGGATTAAGACCGAAATCAAGGGAGAGAAGAGGTAAGTGATAGAAATAAAAAAATATTTAAGCTATTCAGAATAACTTTTCCTCATGAAGAGAGTGTATATAATTGGTTGTGGAAATTATATGGACACCACATACGGCTGTCCCGGCGAGTGGCGTTGTTTAAAGGCTGCCGCTCTCGGAGATGGTGAATTCAAAGAGCCTGTAAGCGTAATTGCATTTGTTAGATGCGAATGCCCCGGAAGGACTCTGATACCGAATATAAAGATGGCAATGACGCTCTCAGATATAAAGCCGGATGAGATATACTTCAGCAGTTGTTTTATAACGGGTGTGAAATGCCCATACTTTACTCCTGAAGAGATGGCGAAGATGATAGAAGATACATTCGGCGTGAAAGTCCATTTCGGAACACACAACTATTAAAATTTTTTGAGATTTAACTTAAGTTAAATTATATACTTCCTTTTATATACTTCCTTAAGCTTTACGCTCCATTGAAACGTCCCAGATTATTTCCGCAAGCTTGCAGAATCAGATAATCAATAAAATAATAAAATTACCACCAGCAAATAATTTTATCGCATTCGAGTATTTTCTTTGCAAGTTCCTCGTAATCTGGGTTTTCGTAGAGTTTGAATTCTACAACCTCATTGCCTTCTGCGAGTCCCGATGCGATCTTCTTCGTTAGCTCATCCGGTTCTGATCTGTAAATGTATAGAACTTTCAAAGCAACCACCTCAGTATGGTATTACCACATTATACTCCTTAAGCTTCTCTATTATCTCATCCAAGCTCAGGATTTTGAATCCGTATTCTTCGTTTTCTTTTACATCCGAATATAAACTGCCACCCATCTCTGTCAGGAATTCCAAGTTATCCTGAAATTCCTCATCGCAGTCATCGCAGATTGTTTTCATATGCTCGAAGTCGAGCTTGTTGTTGAGTATGTAGAGATCTACCTTATGATCCTCAAGCACGGCACCGAGTGCGACTCTGAGTGCTTCGAACTGAGACTCCCTATCTTTCGCTATAACCGCAACAAATTCTTCTTCTCCCTTCATTTAAAACACCACGTATTTATCCGCATCTTTCAAAAACTCCGCATTCTTAGCCTGAGTTACCCAATTCTTATACGGAACCCCTTCAATCGGGGACTCAGCTTTTCTAAGCTTTTCCATGTTTTCTTTTACGTATCTGCCGTAGCTTGCCTCGCATACGTAAACGTTATCCGCCCCCGCGGCATCCAGAAGCTCGTAGAACTTCGGGTTCTTTACATTTTTCACTCCATCGCCGGACATGAATATTTTCACTTCGCTACCCAGTTTCCTTAAAGCTTTCACAAGCTCGACTGCATGCTCAAAATATTTGTCTGTAAATATAGATATTGCAACAAATTCGGACATATTCTCCTTTGAATCCTAATAGAATATTAATTTTTCTATCTCGAATCCTCTCTGTTTTAAACCTCCCTTTTACGTTATATTGCGTATTGATAGGAGATAGCGGAAGTTAGTAAAGTTAATAAACAGCGTAAATGATATAAATGATCGTGTAAATTGAGTTTCAAAAGAAGAGGTGGTGAAATATGGCGAAAGCGTTAACAGCAGAAGAAGTTGAGAAGATTAAGCCGGATGTTGTTGTCGATGCAAGAGGGCAGTCATGCCCCGGGCCAATGCTTGAGGCTAAGAAAGCTTTGGGAACGAAAGTTAAACCGGGTCAGATACTTGAGCTTCTGTCGAGCGATCATGGGACTAGGAACGATCTGGCTACGATGTGTGAGAGATCAAAAGGCAAGTGGGAATATCTCGGCTATTTCGATACCGGAGGCTACGATAGGCATTTCGTAAAGAGAAACAAATAATTTTTTTGGGAGAAATAGATTATGACACACAAAATTTTAATTTTTGCTGCTGATATGGCTTACAGAGCATTAGATCAAGCGGGGTTACTTCACGTTCACTATTCACCAAACACAGTCATCTTTAGAATCCCATGTGCGACAATGATAAGGCCGGAATTAATCGTCTACGCACTAAAAAACGGTTTTGATGCCGTTTTTGTTGCATCAAGTGGCCCTGATTGCCCCTATCTCGGAGAAGAATGCGTGGGCATAACATCAAAGAGGATGGAGAAGGCTTACGAATTGCTCGATAAAGAGGGTATTGAGAAGGAGAGGCTCGTTGTTAGCGGTGTCTGTTCGACCTGTGTTGAAACCATCGTCAATACCCTCGAAAGAATAGAGAATTTTCTGCAGAGTAAGGGTGATTGATTATGGATATGAAACCCGTGTATGATGTCCTGATTATCGGTGGCGGTTATGCAGGAATGGAAGCTTCTTTAACGATTGCCGATGCGGGCTTCGATGTTCTTGTGATTGAAAAAGAACCGAGCATAGGAGGGCATTTAATTCAGATAAGTAAGGTTTTTCCGACAACGGATTGTGCGGGGTGTATAACAACGCCTAAGATGGCTGCAGTTCCAAAGCATCCTAAGATAAAGCTGCTGACATACACTGAATTAAAGAGCGTCGAAAAGATCGGTAAGGAGTTTAAGGTGAAGCTACTAAAGAAGCCCAGATATGTTATAGAGGACGAATGCATAGGATGCGGAAGGTGCGAGGAAGTTTGTCCGATCTTAGTCCCTAAGGAATTCGAATACGGATTGATAGGCAGAAAAGCTGCATATATACCATTCGAGATGGCATCTCCGAAGAAAGCACTTATAGACATCGATAATTGCATAATGTGCGGTAGATGCGAGAGAGCATGTCCGAAAGATGCGATTAATTTCCTCGATGAACCTAAGGAGATAGATGTCGTAGTTAGAGCGATAATCGTTGCAACGGGCTATAACCTCTTCTCTCCTCAGCTCAAAAAAGAATACGGATACACCGGGACGCTTACGAGGATACATGATAACGCAAATCCGAACATAATTCACGCTTTCCAGTTCGAAAGATTGCTCGCTCCTTCGAGACCATACCACACCTTAGTCAGACCCGGAGATGGGAAGATTCCGGAAAGGATAGCTTTCGTTTTATGCACGGGATCGAGAGACAAATCCCTCGGCAACCCGATATGTTCGAGGGTTTGCTGCATGTATTCGATAAAGCAAGCTTTGCTATATACATCGGCGATTCCATACGGAGAGGCTACGATATACTACATGGACATAAGAGCATTCGGAAAGGGATTCGAAGAGTTTTACAATATGACTAAGGAGCTTGGCGTGAGATTCGTTAAAGGTAAGGTTGCGAAGATCGAGACGAACGGAAATGGCAACCCAGTAGTTGTTGTCGAGAACTTCGAGACTGGGGAGATTGAGAAGGAAGAATACGATCTGGTTATATTGTCTGTCGGTTTGTTGCCAAATGGGACGAGAGAGCTTGCAAAGATTCTCGGCGTTGAGACCGATCAATACGGCTGGATAGCTCAGCCTGAGATAAACGAGAATCCTGCAAAGACGAGTGTAGATGGTATATTCGTCGCAGGAACGGCTGCGGGACCAATGGATTTGCCGGATTCGATTGCATTGGCTGATGCAGCAGTCTCGCAATGCATTGATTATCTAAGGGAGGTGAAAGGTTGAGGGAAAGGATCGGGGTTTACGTCTGCCACTGCGGTGGCAACATATCTGACTACGTGGATGTGAAGAAGGTTGTTGAAGCCGTTAAAGATTTGCCGAACGTCGCTGTTGCGAGGGATTTTATTTTCATGTGTTCTGATGCAGGTCAAGACCTTATAAAGGAAGATATAAAGAATTTGAATCTCGATGGTGTTGTTGTTGCCTCATGTTCTCCACATTTACATGAAAAAACTTTCAGAGATGCCGCAAGTGCCGCAGGATTGAATCCATACGTCGTCGAGCATGTTTGCATAAGAGAACATAGCTCATGGGTTCATTCTGATAACCCGGATGCGGCAACTCAGAAAGCCATATGGATAGTCAAGAGTGCTATAGCGAAAGTAAGCTTGGCAGATGAGCTAAAGCCGATAAAGCTCGATATGAAACCTGAGGCTATCGTAATAGGAGGTGGCATAGCTGGGCTGAGATGTGCGATAGACTTAGCAAAAGCGGGGATAACTGTCCATCTGATTGAAAAGAAGCCGTTTCTCGGCGGAAGGGCGGCACAGATATTCAAGCTATATCCGAGCGGAAAAACGGGATATGAGATTGTTAAAGAGCTCATAGATGAAGCGAAGAAGTTCGATAACATCCATATATATACGAATGCTGAGATAGTCGAAGCTGGCGGAGCCTTAGGAGATTTTAAAGTCAAGATTAAGGTAAATCCGAGATTTGTCAAAGAAGATGTAAGCAAAGATGAAATAGAGAATGCGATAGCGAAGTGTCCTGTAGAAGTTCCCGATGAGTTCAACTACGGGCTAACGAAGAGGAAAGCAATATACATTCAGAAGGACAGCTATCCTGAAATTCCCGTGATAGATATGGAGCATTGCACGAAATGTGATGAGTGCGGAATCGCTGACTTCGAACAGGAAGCTAAAAGTTACGAGTTGAACGGTAGTATGATCATACTCGCAACAGGTGCGAAGCCGTATGAGCCTAAGGAAGGGGAATATGGTTATAAGACTTACGATAACGTCATAACGCTACCAATCTTCGACAGACTCCTCGCAATTTCTAACGGAAAGCTCGAATACAACGGCAAGGAAATTAAGGATATAGCTTTCATTTACTGTGTCGGCAGCAGAAATGAGGAGCATGAGTATTGTTCAAGATACTGCTGTGTCGCAACGCTTAACGCTGCCATAGGAGCCTTAGAGAAATTCGGGAATGTGAGAGTTTATCACATATACAGAGACATAAGAGCTTACGGAAAATACGAGACTTATTACGAGGAGGCTGGCAAAGACGGGATGCTCTTCTTTAAGTTCGACCCAGAAGAGCCACCGGTTGTTGAGAAAAGCGGAGATAAGGTTGTAGTTAAGGTTAAAGACCTGCTGACTGGCGGGGAAGAAATAGAGATTCCCGTTGATCTCGTCGTCTTATCTGTCGGCATGGAACTTGAGAAAGCAGACGTTCACACAATGCTCAGAGTTCCGTTTAGCAGAGACGGATTTTTGCAAGAAGTCCATCCGAAGCTAAAGCCTGTTGAGACAGCAATAGGCGGTGTTCTGATAGCTGGAACATGCCAGTTCCCGAAGGATACAGTTGAAACAACAGCATCGGCATCAGCAGCAGTCGGAAGAGCGGATGTTTACTTGGTCAAAGGCTTCGCAGAACTTGAGCCTTACATAGCTGAGGTCGATGCGGAGAAATGCGATGGATGCGGAATCTGTGTCGAGGAATGTCCGGCGGGAGCTATAACTATAAAGAATGACAAAGCCGTCATAAACGAAGCTCTGTGCAAAGGTTGCGGAGCTTGCGGAGCGTTATGTCCGACCGAGGCGATAAATCTCAGAGGTTATAAATACGAGCAGTTTAGAGCAATGATAGATATACTAAAGGAGGCGTGAGTATGGCTGAGAAAAAGAAGGCTAAGGAATCGACGTTAAAGAAGCTCAGAGAAAAGGGTGTAAAGCCTAAGCCTGAAGTAGTGGAGATGTCTAAGGAGCAGAGGAAAGTAATAAAGCAGATAAAAGAGGCGCTCAAAGACGGGCCGAAGACGATTCCACAGATAGCATCAGCAACCGGGTTAAGCGTAGGTGTTGTAACATGGTATGTCATGACGCTCGTCAAATACGGAGAACTTAGCCATAGCGAGGAAGAAGTTGACGGATATTATCTTTATAGTTTACCCGAAAAGGAAGGTGATTAACATGACCATGATAGACCCCGAATTTCCGAATAAATTGAAGAAACTCGGTGCAAAGAACGTTACAATCTGCTTTAACTGCGGAAATTGCACAGCTATATGCCCCCTTTCAACGGATGAGCACATGTTTCCGAGAAGAATAATCAGATACATTCAGGTCGGACTTAAGGAAAAAGTTCTGCAATCTCCTGAGATATGGATGTGTCATGCGTGTGGGGAATGTTCTGTAACATGCCCAAGACAGGCGTATCCGAGCGAGATAATGAACGCCTCAAGGAATTTTGCAATGCAAGAATTTGCCGTCCCCAAGTTTATGGCAAAGCTCTTTGAATCTCCAAAGTATCTACCGATTCTATTCGCGATACCGCTGATCTTGCTTTACGGATTTATGTCATTCTTGGGCTTCCCATCCATTCCGAGTGGGGAAGTTGTGTTTTCGAAGTTCATACCTCCTCAGGCGATAGAGGCTGCTGGCTTAACAGCTGGAGCCTATGTTATCTTAGTCGCCCTTGCGAGCATATGGAAGTTCAACAAGAAACTAAATCTCGACCTTAGTCTGTCGAACATAGCATCGGGCATAGCCTTGCTTTTGAAGCATGAGAGATTCAAAACGTGCGAGGAGAACAACTTCAGATACTACGCACATGCCTTAGTATTCTACGGCTTCATACTTCTCGGAATATCAACCTTAGGTGCGGTAGTATATCTCGATATAATGCATAGAGAGCTTTCATTGCCACTGTGGGATCCTGTTAAGATAATTGGCAACATCGGAGCGGTAATGCTGATAATAGGCTCCCTCTGGATAATCTACGAAAGGTCTGTGAAGAAGGAGCGTGTGGGTGCATTGCCCTACAACGATACATTCTTCATCTCTATGCTGTTCTTAGTTGGCTTAACAGGAGCTATCTTAGAAATTCTAAGATTTGCCCAAAGCGTAGCAGCATATCCGATGTATCTCATCCATCTGGTCTTCGTTTTCTGTTTGCTGATATATGCCCCGTATTCAAAATTTGCCCACCTGCTTTACAGAGGTTTGGTCTATATATCCTACGAGACGAAAAAGAGTGAGGAGGAATAATTCTTCTCATTTATTTTTTGTTAAAGGATGCATTAACATTTTCCTATCTGTTCAACTGAAGTAGCGAAGCATTCGATGAAAAAGTATATATACCCTCATGCCAAAGCGTAGCTAATGCCAAGCTTAGCTAAGATAAAAGCTGCGAATCTCTTTTTGATTATAGTAGTATGCTAAATTTTCTTGCTTAGGTGGTTTTATGAGGGGGGCTGACGCTATTGTTAAGGCTTTGGAGATGGAAGGTGTGAAGCACATCTTCGGCATACCCGGAGGTGCGATATTAGAAGTCTATGATGCGTTATACGATTCGAACATAATGCACATACTGACGAGACATGAACAAGCAGCAGTTCACGCAGCAGACGGATATGCGAGAGCATCTGGAAGAGTTGGTGTTGCATTCGCAACATCCGGACCTGGAGCAACGAACACAGTTACCGGCATCGCAACAGCATACATGGACTCATCGCCGATCGTTGTCATGACGGGACAGGTGCCGAGAGCTATGATAGGTAACGACGCTTTTCAGGAAGCTGATATAACCGGTATAACTATGCCGATAACGAAGCATAACTATCTCGTTACGGACGAAAAGGAGCTTCTTAGAATAATAAAGGAGGCGTTTTACATAGCACCTTCTGGCAGGCCAGGTCCGGTTCTGATCGATCTGCCGAAGGATGTTACACTTGCAGACATCGATTTCAATTATCCTGAGAAAGTTGAGCTTGCAGGCTACAAACCGAAATACAGCGGACATCCAAGACAGATAAAGAGAGCTGCCGAGCTTATAATGAAAGCTGAGAGACCGATAATACTCGCCGGCGGAGGAGTTATATTATCCAATGCAAGCGAGGAATTGACGAAGCTTGCCGAAACTATTCCGGCTTACGTTGTAACATCTCTTATGGGTAAAGGTGCGATACCTGAGACTCATCCTTTAAGCTTAGGATTCATAGGCATGCACGGAGCGAAATATGCGAATTATGCAATTCAAGAAAGCGATCTGATTATAGCTGTCGGTGTGAGATTCTCAGATCGAACAACGGGCAGAATTTCGAGCTTCGCACCCTATGCTAAGATAATTCACATAGACATCGATCCGGCTGAGATAGGGAAGAATGTTGAGGTCGATGTCCCGATAGTCGGAGATGCAAAATTAGTTCTCAGAGAACTTATAAAGCACATAACATACAAAAGAAGGAAAGAGTGGGAGGACAAAGTTGAGAACTGGAGGAAAGCTTATCCGCTGAGATATAAAAACGATGGAAGACTGAAACCTCAGTTCATAATAGAGAAGATTTACGAATTAATGCCGGATGCTATTGTAACGACCGAAGTCGGACAAAATCAGATGTGGGCGGCTCAGTATTTCAAGGTTAAATATCCGAGACAGTTCATAAGTTCCGGCGGGTTGGGAACGATGGGCTTCGGTTTCCCTGCAGCTATGGGTGCTAAGGTTGCTTTTCCTGATAAGCAGGTTGTGGATATCGCTGGAGACGGAAGCTTCTTCATGAACATTCAGGAGCTTGCAACATGCGTTAGCTACGGGATAAAGGTTAAAGTTGCTGTCTTAAACAACGGTTATCTCGGTATGGTCAGGCAGTGGCAGGAATTGTTTTACGATGAGAGATATTCAGCGACATGCTTAGCCTGCAAGGAGTTAAGTATAAAGGACATAGTAGAAGGCTTCGGAGCTGTTGGGATGGTGGTGGAGAAGA
>CAZVXC010000032.1:0-2894 GCA_964631435.1 uncultured archaeon
TTAAGAATTCTGAGCTTGTCATCGCTCATCTTCTTCAATGGCGGAGCCTGTATCTCTACGACTTTCGTAATTCCACCCTCTTTGCCTTTCTCGAACTTCGGAAGAGCTATGTAAAGCTTCCCTCCGATTAGCTGGGCTACGATATAACAGGAGATTATCAGAGTTCTCGGTGCGTCGCTCGCATTTATGTATATCTCCGCCCCATCCTCTTTCTCCTGCTTTATCCCTTTCAGAATCTCGATAGCAGAGCCATAGACATCGTATTCGTCGATATATATCTTTTTAATCTCAACCAACACGCTCAAAGCTCTTTCAATATCTTCTGCAACATCCTGATAGACTTTTTCTTTCGGCAAAGCTAAGTAAGCTCTCTGTATCGGATATCCGCTCATTTTTATGCTTTCCATTATTCTCTCCTTATTCATCCCTACCGAAATTACATGGACGACCCGATTCATAATTTTCATTTCATGCAAAACTTAATAAATTTTTCTATACATTAATGACCCAATTGATAATTGCAGATGTTCAATTCCTCCAAAGATAAGTTCGAAAAAAAGAACTGAGACTGATTGACTATAAAGTTTAGTTGATTAAAGATGGTTTGTTAGCTATCAAGAAGGGCAATCTATTTCAGGTAACATTTGAAATTAATGCGGCGGCATATCATAAACTCAAAGTTAAATGATGCGATATGCATGGTTTATAAAAGCATTGAGATTGCGATGGATAAAGATTATGGATACCAAGTTATCGGAGTTATATCCAGCTGTATATGCAGAAGGAGATTTATCTATCGAGCATGAAAACAAAATTGCAAAACCTTAATCTGTATTGTTAAACGTTCGCTTAAAACATTATCGGTTGAAAAAGGCATTAAGATACAATGGATACATTCCCCTCAATTCTCAAGTAAAGTCTTTAAAACGACTCTTGAATCGCCAAAAATCAGCATACTTTCCTCAACGGTTTTGAGATAGAGTGTTAGAAATTCTTTTGATTTTTCTTTATTCTGTTTATCCCTCTTAATTTTTGTTGAGATAATCGATTTCTTGGCTAACCAAGCTAATATGATATTTCTAATGATTTTTACGCCAGTCTGACCCATTATTTCTTTAAATTTCGTCGGAATTTCCCACTGTCTGGAAGAAAATGTAATCTAAACTCTTTTTGATTTTTCTATCACTAATGCTACATAATTTACCATCGCCTTTTAAGAAAAATTAAAATAACCTCTGCAAGACGAATGAGAGTGGCAAAATGTGATGTATGCGGAAAAGAAGAGCCTATAATGTATAAATGCAACTATTGTGGTGGGACATTTTGTTCAGAGCATAGGTTACCTGAGAAGCATGGATGCGATGGCTTATATGACATACCGGTTAAAGTGAAGAAGGAGATAAAGCCGAGAATTAGGAAAAAAAATATCTTCGAGATTTACGGCTATAACAATGTAATCTTGGGAATAATAACTATATTCTTCGCAATATCAATAATCTTCAGACAATTCTTTGATTTCCTCGCCTTATATCCCGGAAAAGTGTTTTACATGCCGTGGCAACTGATAACGAGCATTTTCCTGCACGCTTCTTTCGATCACTATCTCATAAATGCGATAGTTCTATTCTTCTTCGGCACGGAACTTGAAAGGAGGATAGGCGGGAAGGAATATCTGAAAGTCTTTCTTCTTTCCGGAATAGTCGGGAATTTGTTCTACTTACTTTTCTCATATGCAACAAACAGCCTTACGCCTGCTGTCGGTGCTTCCGGAGCGATATATGGCGTGATGGCTGCTCTTGCAGTAATAGCACCTGAGATAAAAGTTCTACTGTTTTTTGTTATTCCGATTGATATAAGGACAGCCATAATACTCTTCGCAGCATACAACTTGCTGATGGCACCGTTCTCAATCTTTACCGGAGTCGCGTATGTGGCACATCTCGGTGGAATAGTGTTCGGCCTATATTACGGACGGAAACTGAAGCTGAAAAAGTTGGGATGGAGGTTTTACTATTGAAAGCATGGATAGAGAAGGAGAGGTATGATGGAGAGATAAGAGACTGTTTAACTATTATTCTCCAGACGAGAGGATGCTTCTGGAGGAAATGTTATATGTGCAGCTATTACCTCGATGCAAAATTAGATGCGACACAGCAATTCGTCGAAAAAGAGATTAATAATGCTTTAAAGAAGGGAAGAGCTGAGATTGCGAAAATTTTCACATCGGGAAGCTTTTTCGATGAAAGAGAGATAAGCAAGGAATTGAGGGCGAAGATTTATGAGAAATTAAAGAGACTTGGATACAGAAAATTGATCGTTGAGAGCAGACCTGAGTTCATAACTGAGGATGTTGTAAAGGAGATAGAGAATTCTGGAATTGAGATCGAAGTAGGGATAGGCGTTGAAACGAGCAACGATCTTTACAGAGAGAAGTTGATAAACAAAGGTTTCTCCTTCGAAGATTTTGTAAAAGCATCTGAGATGCTGAGTGATGTTGCAAGGGTTAAAGCGTATCTGCTCTTGAAACCTCCGTTGCTAACTGAGAGAGAGGCGATAGAGGATGCTCTAAAATCGGTAGAGGACGTTAAGCCTTACGCAGATGTAATCTCCTTAAATTTGATGACGATTCACAAAAAAACTCTCGTTGAAAAACTATGGACTAAGAGAATTTACAGACCTCCTTGGCTTTGGAGTGCGGTTGAGATACTTAAAAAGGTTGATATCGAAACGATTTGCGATCCTGTGGCAGCAGGAAAAGCGAGGGGACCGCATAATTGCTTCAGGTGCGATGAGAGTGTTGCGAGAGAGATAAGGGAGTTCTCTTTGACACAAGACAAAGGCGTATTTAAGACTGAATGCGAATGCAAAGATATGTGGAAAATCAGTCTGAAAGC
>CAZVXC010000032.1:2904-10914 GCA_964631435.1 uncultured archaeon
GAAAGCTGAGGATATTACATCCACCCCACTCTTCCCATAGTTTTGTAAAATTGTGAATTATTTATATTTTCCATAGAAATTTTCATTAATGAAAGGTTTGAGTGGGAGCGAAAGAGCTTTTGCAGAAATACAGATGCAACAGATATCATAGAAAGTGAATCTGATTACTCCTCTCGTATTGGAAGTCAATTCCGTGGATGATTGAGATAGCTCTCATTTTATCAGCTCTGGTAAAGCATTGGGTTGATTTCTACATAATTTTGGTTCTTCTTATCGTTAACGGTATAGTCGGCTTCTATCAGGAATACAGAGCAGAAAATGCAATAGAGCTTTTGAAAAGCAAACTTGCTTTGGAGTAGCCCCTCCGGATATAGAAATAGCTGAAAGAGAATTCGATAAGTCCGCATTAACTGGTGGATCACCCTCCGGTTAAAAAGGGAAAAGGTGATCTTATCTATCTCGGATCGATTTGTGGGTGAGGGGAAGTGATGGGGTGTCTATAATCGTCTTCAACTTCTATCCCGTTACGGCTGTGATGATACTATTAGCTTTGCTCAACGACATCCCTATTCTCTCAATAGCTTACGATACCGAGATCTACTCGAAGAAACCGGACAGATGGAACATGGAGGAGCTATTAGTCGTATCAACAATTCTCGGCATGGTTGGTCTTATATCGAGTTTCGCCTTGTATTTCATAGCAGTGAAATCAGGAATAGACTTCGATACCTTAAAAACGTTACATGCTCCTTAAGCTCACTGTAGCGGGGCATCTAACGATTTTCGTAACGAGAACCCGCGGCAACTTCTGGAGCATAAAGCCGGAAAAGCTGTTGTTGGAACGAAGGTCACAACGATATTCGCAATCTTCGGAATATTCATGACTCCCATAGGCTTTGAATACGCAGCTTTAATATGGTGTTACTGTCTGCTGTGGTTTGTCATAAACGATTTCGTTAAGATTAAAGCGTATAGACTGTTCAGAGAGCATCAATAACAAACCTTAAATATCCAAATTCTTAGCTTTTTGCGTGAAAGCTCAAGATGCAAATGAAATCATAGGAGGAATCACGTTATCGCAAAGCAAATTTGTTCCGAGGAAGGTATTCTTTGTCAGCGGTGAAGGCAGGCATGAGGATGCGCTTGTCAGCTTTGAACTTGCTTTAAGAGATGCTGGAATTGAAAGATTCAACCTCGTTCCGGTCAGCAGCATTTATCCGCCGCAATGCGAGGTTGTCAGCGTTGAAGAGGGTTTGAAAGAGCTTTATCCGGGACAGATAGTTTTCTGCGTCATGGCTAAGGAAACGAGCAATGAGGTAGGGAAGAAGATATTTGCAAGCATAGGCGTTGCCATACCGAGTGATACGGCTTTACACGGCTACATCACTGAATATCACGGGGAGTGGAACGGTGAGGATGTTGGAAGAAAAGCTGAGGAGAACGCTGCTTATATGCTTAAAACTGCTTTCGGATTGAATCCGTCAAAGACTTTTAACGTAACTAAAATCGCTGAAGTGAAAGATTTTACAACAGTCTTAGCCGCAGCTGTCTTCGTTTTCTAATACATTCCGAAGTTTAGCTCTCTATCTTGGATATAGTTCTTGTTGAGCCTCAAAGCAATTTCAGCTTTTTTAAGCTCCCTTCCGAGATACGCTGCGTGGTCGAGTCTGCTCAACAGCTTTAGCCTCAGAACTGTGTCTATTATGCTCTTCGCATCCCTTCCTATAACGCAAGCTTTCTCATGGCTGCAAACTATGTTTTTATTTGCTATCCATATTCTGAAATCCCCCATCGGGTCTCTAACAAATTTCTTAGTCTCTTCAGCTTTCATACAATTCTCTGGCATCTCAGCAGTTGGATACCTTACTTTCTCTTTGATAACGAGCAAATTCAATCCCAAATCCTTCGGAGGAGTCCTCTTAATCTTCGCCCCCTTGCTCATATAGCTTGCGATTCTAAGTTCCCTAACTGAATTGATCGTTTTTGAACTCGCTTCAGTCGTGAACAGAATGTCCGCACCAATGTCTTCAGCAATATACGCCATTACAGCGTTGATTCCATGAGAATCCGCATCGAATAGCTCCGTTATATTACCAACGCCGAAGAGCATTGGAGTTGTCCGATCTATTTTCCTGAATTCCTTGTATCTGATTATGCTGTCCGATATTTCAAGCATCTCAAGAACGGGGTCGGCTATAACCTTATCCGTCCTCTTCCTGATAAGCTTTATGAGCCATTTTAACCTCTCGATATCCTTATCGACAACGACGACAGCTTCATCTTTGATGAAATCCAAAGCTTTTATATTCCTCTCGGATATGCTCATGATCATATCCGCTCCTTCTTCGACGCCAACTTCTATCGCTTTGGTTGAGAAGGTGTCTATGCTTAGAGCATCGCATAGGTCTTTTGCTATCTTAACTACCCTTCTGACATCAGCTATGTTATAAGATAGCGGTATGCCGAGGTCTATTATATCAGCACCTTCATCCTTATACCACTCTATTTTTTCCGTTAAGCTATCCCTATCAAGTTCGGTCGCATCGACTATTTCTGCAACTATCTTCATCCTGCTTTCTCCGCCGATCTGAATTCCGTTTATATCAAAGACGCCTTTATCTCTCGAATCTACGAGATCGATGAGTTCAGAAATCCTGTCTATCTCTATCAGTCTGTCAGCAGGAATCTCATGAGATAGCTCGACCTCATCAATCTTCTCAAGAACCTTAGGAATGTCGTAAGCGTGTATTGGCCCAAGTCTGACTTTCACACCTCTCTCTTCTTCAATCCTCCTCCAATTCCCCTTAGCCAATCCCGGAACTAAGACGAGATCATAAGCAGATAGATCGATTTTTTCGAGATGTTTTTCGGTTATGAATGCGGCGACGTCGATATCGACAACGAAAACATCTGAACCCATCGAATTCTGTTTAACCATCTTTTCAGCAAGCTTTCCAGTAATCAGAAGGACTTTCATAAGCTTTCAATTTTCGAAGTAACTAAAATTAGTTTTCCTCATTATGATTCTGGATTGTTTTATGTCCTTCCTCTAAACTTTTATTTTACTCATCAGTTTCGATAATTCGTTGCTATAAAGTGGAATTCATAATTGCTCATGCTATGGTATAATAATTCTTGCTTCAATTTTGATTATGCCATTTGATATCAGGTTGTTCAAAATTTTAGAGGCTTCATCAGCAGAAAGATGAAACTGATCATCTATGTATGATCGTCCGCTCTTAACTTTAATTATCTAACTCTTTAGTTTTTTGCTTTTGCAACTAAGGATAACTAAGATCGGGATCAAGATAAATATTATAGCTGGAGGCCCAATCGTTGTCAGTTTCACCTAACTTCTTAATTCTTTTAATTTTAATGATAAGCTTTTAATCTTCTACGATTTCAAAAAACTTCTGATGATAAAAGCTGAACTCCACGTTCATTCAAACTACAGCGATGGGAGGGATAGCGTAAAAAAAATAATTTTGAGGGCCGTAGGAATAGGAATCGATGCGATAGCCATAACTGACCACGATACTCTAAGCGGAAGTTTTGAAGCGATGGAATTTGTTAGTGATGAAAATCTCGATATAATCGTAATTCCGGGCGTTGAGATTTCAACATCTGAAGGTCATCTGTTAGCTTACGGGATAAAAAAAGATATTGAAAGAGGATTAAAGATGATTGAGAGTGTTAGAGAGGTTAAAAGGCAGAATGGGATAGCTGCGATAGCTCATCCTTTTCAGATCGAGAGGCACGGCGTTGTTAAGGCTGAGATGTTCAGATTCGTTGATGCGATAGAAGTTTTCAACGCAAAATATATTACGGGATTTTTCAACTACCTCTCTTTCAGGCTTGCAAAAAAATACGGTAAAGCTATGATAGCAGGTAGCGATGCTCACCGAGCAGAGACGATAGGCTACGGAGTAACGAATGTATTTTGCGAAGATATTATTAGAGGAATTAAGCTTGGTAAGACTAAGATATGCGGGAGAAGAATTCCGTTAAGATTGCAATTCTTTTAATGCGGATAGTCCATCATTATAGCTTCGTATATCGGACATTTGAAACATTCCCCATTAAACTTACATTCTATTGCGGGATCATGGATGCATACCATAGAATAATCTATCTTGATTAATGTTTATAAATCTTGTCTTCTACCACGGAACATCTTTGAGTTTCAAGAGGTAAGCTATGAGATTCGTGATTCTATGCAGAATCGGCGTTATTATGAACGCTATCACGATAATTCTGATGTCGAAAAGCTCTGAGAATATTGGATGGAAATATGCGAGGAGAAAAGCGAAGATTAGAAAATCAATCTGATCGAGTATCGGTGCTTTCTCACCTCTCTTTATACCGAATCTTCTTTTAACAAAGCTCCCGAACATATCTCCGATTAAGGAGCCTGTTGAGAATAGGATAAAGAACGTTATCGCAACGGAAAAAGGATATTTCGCATATATGTTTATGCTGAATGCTTTTTCAATTAAATATTGAATGATTCCCGTAGCTACGCCTCCGAGAACTCCGGCGAAGAAGCCTCTGAAAGTTTTGCCATCTCCTAATATCCTTTCACCATCTATAAACTTTTTTCCGAGATCGATGGGTTTTCCACCACCAAATAAAACCGCAAAATTATTTGGAGTGTATGCGGGGAGCATAAGCCAGATAGTTTTAATTAGAAGATTAAACATGACCGAAGAAGACGAAATCTTGATATATCTTTTTCGATAACTTGTTCGAGAGGTGGTATCGTGGATGAGGTGATAGATTTTAAAACACCATCACTCTGTCCTGAATGCCTTAAAGTCATCCAAGCACACGTTTTTGAGAAGGATGGAAAGGTTTTGATTAAGAAGGTTTGTGAGGAGCATGGGGAGTTTGTTGATGTTTACTGGGGAGATGCTGAGATGTTTAAGAAGGCGAAAAAATTCGCCCATGACGGACACGGAATTGAGAATCCCATAGTGAATAAATCAAACTGCCCGTTTACATGCGGATTATGCAAGAATCATAAGAGTCATACAGCTTTGCTTAACATAGTCCTCACTAACAGATGTGATTTAATCTGCTGGTATTGCTTCTTCTTTGCAAAAAGAGCAGGATACGTATATGAACCCAGTATAGAGCAGATAAGAGAGATGGTGAGGGTTGCGAAGAGTATAAAGCCCGTAAGCGTTAATGCAGTTCAGCTTACAGGCGGAGAGCCTACGCTCAGAGATGATCTCATCGACATCATAAAGGTGATAAAGGAAGAGGGGATAGACCACATTCAGCTTAACACTAACGGGATAAGGCTTGCGAACGATCCTGAGCTTGCGTTAAAGGTTAGAGAGGCGGGAGTGAATACAGTTTATCTCTCATTCGATGGTGTCGATGAGAAAACGAATCCGAAAAATCATAACGAGATCCCAAAGGTTCTCGAAAATTGTAGAAGAGCCAATCTCGGCATAGTTCTCGTCCCTACTATTATAAAGGGTGTTAACGATCATCAGGTTGGAGATATAATACGGTTCGGGTTCAAAAACTTGGATATAATAAGAGGTGTCAATTTCCAGCCCGTCAGCTTAACAGGAAGGCTTACGAGGAGTGAAAGGGAGAAATTAAGGATAACTATACCCGATGTCATAAAACTGATAGAAGAGCAGACAGATGGCGAAATAGCGAGAGAAGATTTCTATCCAGTTCCGAGCGTCGTTCCGATCTCGCATTTCGTCGAAGCTTTAACCGGAAGACCTCAATACGAATTGACCACGCATTTCGCATGCGGGATGGCTACGTATATCTTCAACTCTAACGGAAGGATGGTTCCGATAACGAGATTTGTCGATGTCGAAGGGTTGTTCGAATACTTAGAAGAGAAGGCTGAGGAAATCAAGCATAGCAGAATAAAGACGATCAGAGCTATTAAGGGTATAATAGATTTGAGGAAATTTGTTGACCGTAGCAAAGCTCCATTCGACCTGAGCAAGATACTCTTCGATGTCCTAATCAAGCACGATTATACGACGCTTGGCCAATTCCATATAAATTCGATGTTCATCGGAATGATGCACTTCATGGATCTCTACAACTACGATATCGCGAGAGTTCAGAGATGCGAAATTCATTACGCAACGCCTGATGGCAGAGTAATTCCCTTCTGCACGTTTAACGTGATCTCGGACATATACAGGGATCAAATCCAAGCAAAATACGGGATTCCGATAGAGGAGTGGGAGAAAAAGACAGGGAAAAAACTTAAAGACGATGTGGTTAGAGTTGTAAGGAAAACATGAGAGCATTCTTCATAGGCAGATTCCAGCCGTATCATTTAGGGCATCATGAAATACTTAGGGAGATGTTTACAGAGGTAGATGAGATCGTAATCGGGATTGGCAGTGCACAAGAAAGCCATACCTTAGAGAACCCCTTTACAGCGGGAGAAAGGATTATGATGGTCGATAGAGCGATAGATGAGTTGAGAGATGAGATAGGATACAAGAAAGTCTATATAATCCCCTTAGAGGATATTCACAGAAACAGTCTGTGGGTGAGTCATGTCGTATCTATGACACCTTACTTCGATATAGTTTACAGCAACAATCCCCTCGTAATAAGGCTTTTCAAAGAGGCGGGTTTCAAAATAAGGAGGACGAAGCTGTTTAGCCGATCGTATTATCAGGGAACAGAAATTAGAAGGAGAATGATATGCGGAGAAAAATGGGAGCATCTCGTTCCGAAAGGTGTTGTAGATGTCATATATGAGATAGACGGCGTCAGAAGGATACGGGAGATAGCGAATTCCGATGCTGGAGAGAATATGTATTAAATGGGATTATCCGCTAAGCTTAGAAATCGAGAATTGCGTTGTCAAAGCGGGATACTTTAGAGAAAGCAAAGAAATCATTCTTACCGATTTCTCAAGAAGGCTGAAAGATATGTTGCTCGATTATTTCGAAGGAAAGAAAGTTGATTTCAGCGGAATTAAGGTTGTTTATACATCAAATCCTCTGATTCTCAAAGAGGTCAGAAAAATTCCGTATGGGACTGTTACAACTTACGGAGATATTGCAAAGAGGCTAAAGACTTCTCCGAGAGCCGTTGGGTCGGCATTAAAATCGAACAGAATCCCTGTAATAATTCCCTGCCACAGGGTCGTTGCGAAAAACGGATTGGGCGGTTACAGTTACGGCAAAGATGTAAAAAGAAAGCTTCTCGAACTCGAAAACATCAATCTTTAACGATTTTCGCCACAAAAAAGCCTGAGCATCTATGTTTGTGGGGATAAAGCCTTCTTGCCTTTCTTATCTCTTTGTTCAGCTTTAGCTCACCAATTTTCGTTAAAGCTTCCTCTCCGTAGGGTATCTCTTCCAGATGGACATCGTAGTTTTCTATTGCATAATTCACAATAAGTTCGTTCTCCTCAGGAGTGAGGGAGCATGTTGAATAAACTAAAACCCCTCCCGGCTTTAAGCTTCTTATTGCCGAATCGATCAAATCTCTCTGAAGGTTCGTGCAAAAAATTATATCCTTAGCATTTCTGCTCCACTTCCTCGAAGGGTCTTTATGGATTATACCTTCTCCCGTGCACGGTGCATCAAGAAGAATCTTCTCAGCCTTTATCCCGGTTTTGTGGAATTGTGCAGCGTTCATTCTGAGAACACCGATGTTGATCGCACCCATCCTGTGTATGTTATCTATTAATGCTTTAATCCTTTCTCTGTTCGCCTCTATCGCGATAATTCTTCCTTTATTCTGCATCAACTGAGAGATCATCGTCGTTTTCCCGCCGGGAGCAGCTGCGAAATCTACAACAAGCTCATCCTCCTTAGGCTCTAAAACCAGAGGAGGGATGCACGAACTTTTATCCATAACGTAATAGTAGCCCATCAGATATTCCGGTGTTGCACCCACGCTGTAAGGCTCTTCAATAACCTCGTAACAGAATTCAACATCCGTTTTTTCAAGTTTAAAATCCCTTTTCTCAATCTTTCTTATCAGCTTTTCTTCCTCGATCTTTAT
>CAZVXC010000033.1:0-7353 GCA_964631435.1 uncultured archaeon
GCACCGAGAACCGCTCTGCCTAAATCAGTTTCAGCAACGATTATCTCAATCGGATTCGCCGAAGCGACAAAGATGTTGCACACAGCAGGATGATTCTTTATCGTGTTAAGAACGTTTATCGGAAAGGCGTTCTCAACGAAGACTACGAAAACATGACTTGCTCCTATTTTCAAAGCATTCTTTGCCGCAAGCTCTTTAAGAGTCTCATCGTTCCCTGTTATCCTCGTAAGCTTCGGTGCAGCTTCATTCATAGCAACGGCACATCTTATATTCGGACATGTCGTTAGCAAAGCTCTGAAGAGATCGTCGCATGTGAAAATTGCGAAATTTCCCTGTCCTATTATCACCTGATATTTACAATCTGGATTCTCGATTTCAACGACTTCGAGCTTCATACTGAAATTTTAACGTTCAGAAAGATAATCCTTTCGAAAACTTTATTTTAGATTTGCGAATTCAAAAATCATGGATGAACTGCTGGTCTATTTAAACGGCGAATTCGTCCCAGAAAGTCAAGCAAAAATCAGCGTTTTCGATCACGGCTTCCTTTACGGAGACGGCGTCTTCGAAGGAATAAGGGCGTATAACGGGAGGGTGTTCAAGCTCTATGAACATCTCGACAGGCTTTACGACTGTGCAAGAGTCATAGATCTCAAAATACCGATTTCAAAAAAGGAATTTGCGGAAATTATTTTGGAGACCTTAAGAAGGAACAATTTGAGGGATGCATACATAAGACCGATTGTAACAAGAGGCATAGGCGATCTCGGACTTGATCCGAGAAAATGCTCAAATCCGAACATAATAGTCATAACGAAGCCTTGGGGAAAGCTCTACGGGGATTTGTATGAGAAGGGGCTTAAGGCTGTAACGGTTACGGTTAGAAGAAATGCCATAGATTCATTGCCGCCCAATCTGAAATCACTCAATTATCTAAACAATATCCTTGCGAAAATCGAGGCGAATGCAAAAGGGGGAGATGAGGCGATATTCCTCGATAACAACGGATACGTTTCAGAGGGTAGCGGAGATAACATATTCGTAGTTAAAAACAATGAGATAATAACTCCACCAACTTTAAACAACCTCAGGGGAATTACGAGGAACGTTGTAATACAGATAATAGAAGAACTTAACATTCCTTTCAAGGAAACAAACATCGGAATATTCGATCTCTATTCAGCGGATGAAGTATTCGTTACCGGAACCGCTGCAGAGATAGCACCAGTTACTATCATAGACGGCAGAGAGATCGGGGACGGAAAACCGGGAAGGATAACGAAGATTCTCATGGAGAAATTCAGAGAAGTTACGGAAAGAGAGGGTGTCGAAATTTATCCGAGAGCATGATAGTTACCTTAGTCGTAGAGCTTGAAGACAAACCGGGACAGCTTTTGAAGGTAATAGAGCCTATATCCAAGCTCGGGGGGAATATAATAAGCATAATTCATGACAGAAACAAAATCACACCTCTGAAGAGGGTTCCTGTGGAATTCACCTTAGACATCGATCCGACAAAGCTCGAAGAGCTGATTAACAGAATCAAGCAGAACGAGATTTATCTAAGAAGTTACAACGAGATTAAGCTTTCCGCATCAGCTTCTCTCCTCTTGATAGGGCATATAATTCACACAGACATAAGGGATACGATAAATAAGATCGATTCAACAGGTTTCGCCGAAATTGTTGAAATGCACATAAGCATGCCCCAGCTAAATAAACCGTCAACTGCAATGATAACAATCTCAGCGAAAAGCATGGACGATTTGAGAAAAGCGGTCAAAATTCTGAAAGATGTGTGTAAGGATAAGGAAATCCTTGTAATCGAACCTCTTAATGATGATCTGATATGATAAAGATCGCCATATTCGGTTTCGGAAACGTTGGAATGGCTGTCGCAGAGGTTTTAGAGTTCAAGAGAGATGAGATCGAGAAAGCGATAGGTGAATTTAAAATCGTGGCAATAACAGATTCGAAAAGCTCTATCTACGGAGAATTCAAGCTTAGTGATGCGATAGAATACAAGATAAAACACAACAGATTGCCGAAAGATGAGAGAAGCGAAGAAATATTCAGCATCCAAGATTTCGATCTTCTGATAGAAACAACCCCAACAAACGTTTTCAGCGGAGAACCGGGGTTAAGCTATATAAAGAAAGCCTTAAGCATGGGTATAAACGTTGTAACATCGAATAAGGGGCCTCTCGTTGTTGCATTCAAAGAGCTGATGAGATTGGCTGAGGAGAATGATGCTAAGCTTCGCTACGAAGCCACAGTCGGCGGTGCGATGCCTGTTATCAAGCTCGTTAAAAAGGACTTGGCCGGGAACAGAATTCTAAAGATAATGGGGATACTGAATGGGACTTGCAACTACATACTTTCGAGGATGGAGAGCGAAAGAATGACGTATTCTCAGATAATATCAGAGGCTCAGCAACTCGGAATTGCTGAAAGTGATCCGAGTTACGACGTTAACGGAATTGATGCAGCGGCAAAGCTCGTCATAATAGCTAATTCGCTCATAGGAATCGATGCAAAGCTGGAGGATGTGAAAGTCGTGGGAATTAAGGATATAACTCCCGAAGCTTTCGAGGTTGCATTGGAAAAGGGATACACGATAAGACTGATCGCTGAAGCGGATGAGAAGAAACTTGAAGTCTCTCCGAGGCTTGTGAAGCTAACAAATCCCCTCGCAATCTACGGAACTTTGAATGCAATGCTTATAAAGACCGATTTGGCAAAAGAGGTCTTCGTTATCGGGAGAGGTGCGGGGAAGTATGAGACGGCAAGCGCAATAATATCTGATATAATAGATATATATGCGGAATGAACTTTATTTCCTCAAATTTCTGCTCGGCTTCGCTTTCTTAGTCTATGCAAGCAAGCTCGACTTAGAGAAGAGGGAGGTGCCGAATAGAATTTGGAAATACATGATATTAACCATCTCCCCGCTGACAGCTATTGAAATATTCCTGTTTGATCAAATTTATCTCGCCGTATTTCAGGCTGTTTTTGTGATAAGCTTAGCACTTCTCTTCTATTATCTCGGATTTTACGGCGGTGCGGATGCGAAGGCTTTGATAGCTCTGGCGATCCTTTATCCGATATATCCAGATCTCTACCAGTTCCCGCTATTCAAAGGATTCTCCTTTGCATTCTCAACTCTTTTCAACGCAGTTATTTTTGCCCCGATAATATCGCTGTTTTTCTTCATCAGGAATTTAATCAGAAACGGAATTGGAGATATGAGAAATAACGCTTTGTATTACTTTATTGGATTAAAGAAAGACGTTGACAAGATACCCAAGCATTACTCTCTGCTTGAATTCATAGATGACAGCGGAAAGTTAATCAGAGCTAAGAGAGGAGTGGTGGCGGACAAAAAGATGATCGAGAGGCTAAAGAAGGCTAAGGTGGATAGCGTTTGGGTAACTCCACAGATACCGTTCATAGTTTTCATAACAATCGGCTACTTAATCTCTTTCTTCGCGGGAAGTCCTATCGAATATTTCCTAAGACACTTTCTCTATTCAAGTCCATGAAAATTTCCTCCTCATTTCCGAATCTTAATCTGATAACCCTGCTTGAATCAACCTTCCCGACAACATCTGCATCCAATCTATGTTCTCTAAAAATATCGATCACATCATCCGGGAACTTCGTCGTAACGCAGAAACCGCATGCGGGATAAGTTTTAAGCCACTGGCTAATATCGATGTTATCAGGCTTCGGAATTCTTTCGATATCTATTACAGCACCCTTATCGCTCACCTCAAGCATCATCGCAATCGTCCCGATAATTCCGGCATTGCTTAAATCTTTCCCGGCATTCACAAGTTTCCTCTCAGCAAGCTCAACCATAGAATCGAGCTGATATAGCAGAATCTCCGAATCCTTGTTGGTTGAGTCGAAATTGTATGGAAGGTTTTTTCGAGGTCTGCCATCTGTATCGATCGCTACGACGATGCTATCTCTATCCTTAGCATTATTAGACCTTATCACACATCCTCTCCTTGCAAAACCTATCATCGCAACATCAACAGAATTTTGAGGGGAATCTGGATGCACATGCCCTTTAAGAATCTTTACCCCGTATTTCTTCGATGCATCTGCAATGCCCCTCTTAATCTCGTCCAAGCAGTTCTCATCCTTAGCTGACACAACATTAACAGCATACCTCGCCTTAGCACCCATCGCATATACATCGTGAACGTTAACGAGGATTGAGACGAAGCCTCCCCAGTAGAGGTCTTTCTCAAGAACCTTATGCCATATCCCGTCTGTTGTGAATACCAAGCTGTAATCGCATAGATCAAAGAAACCAGCATCCTCGCCGAAAAAATCTGTTACAAGCTCGTAAAATTTCCCCGCATATCTCTTCCTGAGCAATCCCGGATAGGATTTGATATCTCTAACAATATCCTTTAACCTCATTTTGACTCACTTCTGTTTTCTCTTCTTTCCGAAGGCACTGAGATAGGCGAGATAAGCACTAAGCTGGATTCTTTCGTGAGAACCTTCTGTCAATCTGAAATCTATCTCTCCGAGCTTATCTATTAGAAAGACCTTTAAATTCTCGTCCATTTTTAATGATAGAATCTCTCTGTAGAGTTGCGAAATTATGTCCTCTCCACTCATCCCGTAATCGACTATAAGCCTATCGAGATAATCCCTCGCTTCAAGGAAATTCCCCTTTAACGCTGTCTCTATCAGCTTTTCAATCTCTTCCGGCTTTGCAGTTGCTGATATTTGATAGATCATGTCTGCTGTTATCTTCTTTCCTAAGGCTGCCGCACCTTGCAAAGTATTTATAGCTTTTCTGAAATCCCCCTCTGAGATGTAGATTAATGCGTCGAGAGCATCTTCGTCTATCTCAATCCCCTCATTCTCGCAAATCTCAAGCAACCTCTTCATCATCGCCTCCTTCGGCACGGGTCTGAATTTGAAAACGGCGCATCTCGACTGAATAGGCTCGATTATTCTGCTTATATAGTTACAACTGAGTATGAATCTGCATGTCTTAGAAAACATCTCCATAGTCCTCCTTAAAGCTGCCTGAGCGTCAGCTGTTAACGCATCAGCTTCATCTAAGAATATTATTTTGAACGGTGCGGATATGGGTGCAGTCCTAGCAAACTCCTTTATCTTATGCCTTACAACATCTATCCCTCTTTCATCAGAGTTGTGTAACAAAATCGGATTTTCTCCGGCGAAGAACATCTCATTTTTCGGCACGGAAACATCGTAGACGTAATCCATATAATCTATCAACTTAACCCTCTTAACCCTTATTGCGGAAAGGTCTGTGTTTGCGAGCTTTTTAACAAAATCTGACTCTACATTCCACTCTTCTAAGAATTCTTTAAGAGTATCCTTAGATATTCGATTCTTATTATTATGCAGCAGCGATCTTTCGTCAAACATATCACCCAACAGAGGTGCTATCGGTTTTGCTGGCAGAAAATTCGTGCCATCGCCTTCTGCGAAACTTAAAAGAAAGTCTCCTTCCTTTATCTCGCTAGCTTTAACGGCCGTTAATCCATCTTCTCTTAGCATCATCACAGAATGGTTGCCTGTTAGCTCAAGCTCGCCATTATCCAGCTTAATCCTTAATACCTTCGGAACCCAGTGTCTTATGATGTATGAAACATTTGCCCATCCGACTTTGTATGCATCATTCACACTCAGCACTTTTAAGCCATCAACTCTAACGTAGCTTTCGCATCCCTTAAAATACATTTCATCGAGTTCTTCGAACGTCAAATCTTTAATTCTGCCGTTTATTTTAACTTGTATCGGAGTGTCCTTAGAGACAGATGCGTTCATCTCTATGAAATTATCCTGCCATACATCTCCGAAGATGTCCCTCGCTAATGCTATTGCCGTTGCTGTCTTCCCAGTTCCGGGAGGGCCTGCAAAAAGCAGATGGGGTATGTTTTTTCTTTCTACGTAACCCTTCAATCTTTGAATTACCTCATCCTGCCCGACAACTTCGTCAAGTGTTTTCGGTCTATACTTCTCAACCCAGATTTCTGTATCCATCGGTAGTGTTTTCTCAACACAATATTAAAATCTTGCTTAGCATTGGAGTGAGTGAGGAGTCTCTATCGAAAAAAAGTTAAATACTCTATATACCGCAGATAGCAAATGGGATTGCTGAAAGATGAAGATAAGAAGTTCCTGAAAGAGAAATTTGAGAAGATTTTGAGGCATAAAGCGAACGTTACTCTATTCAGTTCGGACAAAGAAGATTGCATGTATTGCAGAGACACGGAAGCACTAATAAAAGAGGTAGGCGAGCTTTCAGATAAGATAATCGTTGATATCTTGGATATCGATGATGAGGATGCTAAGAAAAGAGGTATCCTTTATGCACCAACCGTAGTTATATCAGATGAAGATGGAGAAATAGATTCGAGAGTCAGATTCCTCGGCATCCCGTCGGGATACGAATTCACAGCATTCATAAAGGATATAATGTATGTCTCAACACATCAGCTCGAAATCTCTAATCTCATCATCAATGAGTTGCAGAATGTTAAAAGCAATATCAAGATCGAAGTCTTCGTAACTCCAACCTGCCCATACTGCCCGAAATCTGTTTTGATTGCACATCAGTTCGCTATGGTAAGTGAGAATATCGTGGCTGAAGGCATCGAATCTCTTGAATTTCAAACACTCGCAGACAAGTGGAACGTAAGCGGTGTTCCTCATACGGTAATAAAGAACCTCGATAAGGGTAACGTTGTCCAATTCGTCGGAGCTTATCCAGAAAATTACGTTCTGAACTTTGTGATGGAAGCAGATGCCGGAAAAGAGATCAATTTATTTTGAGTTGTCGCCTCTTAGAAGGAATTCCAACATGAAAGCTTTATGTCGGTAAAGTTGGATGCTACCCAAAGCTTTATTCTGAGGTCATGCATCTTTTACGGCATAAGCGTTATCCTTCCGTTAATGAGTGAGCTACAGAAAATTTGTCCGAAGAGATATTTAAATTAATTACCCGCTCAACACTTTGCATATCCTTTCGGAAATCTTGCAAGCAACACAAAGATAAAGCTTTTAGACAGAAACTCTTAGCGGAATGCATGTATCACAACATCGATATCGACAAGATAATAGACACGATAATTGACGAGAAGTTGAGAGTTTGTCTGCAATACACAAACGTTTATCCTGTTTATGCGATAATGAAGAAGATAATTGAGAAATCGGATGTCAAATTCTATCTCTTCTCCGACATCGCCTTAAGACATCTAAACGTCTTCGCAAATTCTGCTGGCATAGACCTGGGTAAGGTTAAGACTGTTGTTATCAACAGAGAGGACATATCTAATCCCATTATAGATGATC
>CAZVXC010000033.1:7363-10527 GCA_964631435.1 uncultured archaeon
TGATCCGAGCGAGATAATTGTAACATACGGATGCGTTATTCTGAAAATCTGGAGTGATAATTATCTGAGCTTCGTCGTAAATTTCCTCGAAAAACTTCCGAAGGAAACTGCGATAATATCGACTTCCCCCTATAATGCATTCGAAGAAGTTGAGAGGAGCATTCTGCATAATCTATTCGATATTGCGATCGTAGTTAGAAAGAGTGAAGATGTTTTCTATTTCGGCGAAGAAGTTTACGAGCTGAGCATAGTTCACAGCCTAACTCAAAAGCTTCCTCCCGGAACGGGTTACTTCAAAGTCGATAAGGACATGAACATTGTTGAAAGCGAATGATTTAAATAAGCGATGCATTATGGAGGATATGGAAGAATTCATCGAAGAGATAATCGAAGCCGAACTGGATGAGGAAGAATTTGAAGTTGAAGATGATATAAGGCTCGCTGAAATTTACAAGCTCACGGTCAAGCTTATCGAGCATCTCGATAGGTTAAAGAGTCAGGAACTTAAGGAGGCAACATCACTAATGATAATCCGAGAGCTTATATCAGATGATAAGGTGTTAAGAGGTTTGGCTACAAAGATGCTTCAAGACCTCTCTTACGGTTACGATGACGATCCAACGTATTCATCCTAATTTGTAGCAAGGGCAAAGTATTTTAATTTATTTGTATAGGTATTTACGTGGAGTCGAGGAAACTTCAACTTATAGGCGGATCGAGCTACATGGTCAGCTTGCCGAAAGACTGGATCAGAATGAACGAACTCGATCAAGGAGATGAGATACTCTTAGACGTCGGGAAGGACATAATAAAGATAATTCCAAAGAAATACACTGAGAAGCACAGGATCGTTAAAGCTGTTGTTGAGAATGTTCCGAAATACGATGAGAACTTTTTGAGAAGGTTCATAATTGCTCTGTATATTCAAGGACTGGACGAGATAGTTCTTCAGGATAAGTTCTTATCCCCGAAGATAGTCGGAAGGATTAGCAGAATAGTTCATGAGATCATAGGCATGGAGGTAATAGATGCAAGCAACGGAAAAGTCGTTTTGAGGAGCTTAACAACTGTGGAATTCGATGTTGAAGGAGTTTTGCGAAGGATGTCCCAGATAATTTCCGGTATACTCGAAACGATAATCGATTGCATCAGAATAAATGACAGAGAGGGGCTGAAGGAGATAACGAAACTTGAAGAAGATACAGATAGGCTTTATCTCTTAGCGGTCAGACTCGAAAACAGGATAATAAGGGATATAATGTCTCCATCGAAGTGGAGCGAGATGAGACATATACTCGGAATGAGGATAATTGCGAAATCTCTCGAAGAAATCGCAGATTCCTTAGTAGATTTTTCAGAAAACTTGCATTCCAATGAAAACTACGATTCGATAGCGAACAGTTTTATAGAGACTCTTACATCCGTTAGGGACACATTCGATAAGGTAATATCTGCATACATAAGTTCCGATCTTGAGAGAGCAAATGAGGCGATAGAGATGTCGGATGATCTCGAAAACGAGCTTCTGTCAAAGATAAATAGGTCTGAAACCATACTAATCTACCCGCTGATAGATATATGCAGAAAGATTAAAAGCATAGGGGAGATCGCGATAAACAAGTCAGTCAGAGAGATAATATCTTAACTCTTTTATTTTCTCGTAAAGAGTCGGCAAGAACAATCCGACATCCGTAACTATCCCTATCGCCTGATGGCTGCCCCTATCAACGAGTTTTGTAACGACAGATGGATTCGAATCGACGCATATCGTTTTGACAGTCGATGGAAGCAAATTGCCCACGGCTATGCTGTGTAGCATCGTTGCAAGCATGATCACCATATCAACGCCTTTCAAAGCTTTCTTCATCTCTTTCTTGGCTTCCATAGTATCCGTTATAACTTCCGGAAGCGGGCCATCATCTCTTATCGATCCGGCAAGAACGAATGAAACGTTGTTTTTAACGCATTCGAACATTATTCCATCCTTAATCAATCCGGATTCAACAGCTTTCCTTATCCCTCCTGCAGCGATCACCTTGCTTATTGCATGTATATGATGCCTGTTTCCTCCGGGAACGGGGCGACCCGTTTTTATATCCATTCCGAGAGATGTGCCGAATAGAGATATTTCGATGTCGTGAACTGCTAAGGCATTTCCGGAAAGAAGGACATCGACGAACCCATCTCTTATCAATCCGGCAAGAGCATCTCTCGCACCTGTGTGATCAACCGCAGGACCTGCTACGACAGCTATCCTCCCTCCATTTTTTTTCAAATAGATTATCTCTTTCGCAATAGCCTCTATAACATTTTCAGTAGGTCTCTCAGTTGAGACTCTTCCTCCCATGAATTCGAACGTCGTCGATTTTCTTGGCCTCTCAGGAGGAATTACCCTCACTCCTTTCTCGCCGACGACTATCAAATCTCCCTTCTTAACTTCGTTCAAAAATTTGCAAAAGGCTTTCTTTCTTTTCAAATCCACAACTATAACTCTATCCATGCTGATATCTTCAACCTCAACCCATTCTCTGTTAAGCATAATAAACGTGGGGTTATTCGTCGTTACGTAAAATCCATCTGGAAGAACCTTATCCGCAGGAGCCTCTTGCAACTCAACGCTCTCTACGTAAGGTATCCTTGCTCCAAGCTTGTGAAGCTCCTTTAAAATCTTTTCCAGATGAGCCTCATCTTTCCCGAAAACTATCATCCTCGCATAGCTCGTATCTTCTTTCCTTTTCCCTATTCTGAACTCTACTATCTCAAATTCGCCATCTAAGTCGAGGATCAAATCTAATACCTTCGGAAATATGTTCGAATCGATCAAATGCCCCTCAAATTCGATCTCTCTTGCGAGCATAAAATGAGGAAGTTGAACGCCCATAAATCTTTTTCTGTTATCTGCACAAAAAATCTTAAATAAAATGATGCAAGAGATGCTCTGAAATGCCTCGAACAGTTAAGGATTTATTAATCGAGCTTAAAGATACAACCGAGCTTATGGTTGATCTCGCCTATTCTGCCATACTTTTCGATAACGAAGATATTGCTGAAGAGGTTTTGCACTTAGAGGAAAAGACGAACGAGCTTATAAGACAGCTAAGAGTCGTTTCCATCTTAGCCGGCAGAAGAGTTGAGGAGGCGGAAATGGTTTCATCCCTTCTGCA
>CAZVXC010000034.1:0-10427 GCA_964631435.1 uncultured archaeon
CTATATAAAAGAGAAATTACAAGATATTACATTGCTTTAGTGCGCTATATAAATTAGTTAGTATCATCTTCTGTGTGCTAATCCAACGATATCTTGCAATTTCTCACCTGTCATCCTTGTATAAGCAATCAAACTCTCTTTTAGACTGTAGAAGACGCTGTTTGAATAAAATAGTGCCGAACCTATCTCAACAGCCGATGCACCTGCGAGCATAAACTCGATAACATCTCTCCAAGTTGTAACTCCTCCGCAACCTATTATTGGAATGCTTAGTTCCTCATACAAATCCCATACGCATTTAATCGCAATCGGCTTTATCCCCTCTCCGCTGACACCCCCACTGACATTGCTGAGAATGGGATTCTTTGTGAAGATATCGATTCTCATTCCTTTCAGAGTGTTTATCGCAACAACACCATCTGCTCCTCCTTCTTCAGCTGCTTTCCCGATCTCAACTATATCTGTTTCCGGCGAGATTTTTGCGAAGACAGGTTTCTCAGTCGCCCTCTTAGTTCTCTTAACAATTTCCCTAACAAGTTCAGGATCGCTTCCGACAGTCAGACCGAATTTATCCGAGTGCGGGCAGCTTAGATTTAGCTCGAAAGCTGAAGCAAAAGGGAAATACTTCGTAAGCTCGGCAAACTCTTCTGGAGAAGATGAGAATAGGCTTACTATGAGAGGAGTTGAGCTAAGGTATTTCTTAAGCTCTTCGCTAAACTTCTCAGCTCCCGGAGAGGCGAGACCGATCGCATTAATTAAACCGTGAGAATAATTTACAACTACCGGCGTTACATAACCTTTAACTTCGTTCTTCCCAACGCTCTTCGTTACAACAGCCCCGGCATTTTCGGCAATTTTGTTCAAAGATGAAGAATAGCTACCCAAAATCCCGCTCGCAAGTATAAGGGGATTCATCATCTTTATTCCTGCTACGCACACTTTAAGCATCTCTGACATCTAAATCCTCCTTAGAACTTCGGAGAGCTTTTCGTTCCCTTTTTCGAAGAATTCTATGCTTTCGGCTATTAAATTCGCTAAATCATCTCTATCCCCTTTCAGCTTCTCAACCCACTCTTTGTATTTATTTATATGCTCCTCGTTATGCTCTATCCAATGTTCTACCAAAACCTTAAGCTTTTCAACTTCCATGTTTCATCTTATGTATCTGTTTATAAAATTCTTTGGATTCTTCTCAGTGATCATCCTAACAATTTTCTCATCGAAATTCTCCTTCAAATTTCTGAGAGTTTCCTCCGGCTCCCACCAGACAATCGGAATCTCGCTTCCGTATAGTATCCTGTCGGGATAGCTTTCTATAACCTCTACAACATCCTCGCAAAAGAACCTCACGTTCTCTTTGATTCTGCTATCGAATATCTCAAGTTTGACGAGAGCATTCGATGTGTCTGAGTAGATGTTCTTTCTCGAATCAAAGAGATCGCATATAGCTTTAGTTCTCCCAACGATCATGTGAGCAATTATCACTGGAAAATTGTAGTTGTTCGCAAGCTCGCTGAACTGCTCAGGTGATGAGAACTCGAAAGCGTTATCTGGAAAGTAGCCTGCGTGGATGTATAGAGGTTTCTTAAGCTCATCGAGGACTTCGTATATCCTTAAAGCTTTCTCGCTATTCGGCTTGAATCGCTGAACTGCAGGATGGAGCTTTAATCCGTCAATTCCTTTATCGAAGATGTCGTAAAGGAGTTCAATATCGTTATCGGGATGGAAACCTGAGAATACTATGCAGTTAAATTTCTTCTTCACATCTAATTGCCAATCTAAAAGTTCTTTCGTCATTTCCGGTGTTATCGAATGGGTTAAATTGAAAAATTCCTTTATCCCCATCTCGTTCAATTTATCTATCGCACTCCGCCAGTCGAGACCCATCTTTGTTTCGAATTTATGCTTTCTCTCTATCCAGACTTTAAACCTCCAGATGACGTCATCCGGGAACAGATGAACGTGGGTATCAATCATAGTTCTCCCTCATGTAAGGCAATACCTTTTCCGCAAGCAGCTTCAGATTCTCCATATAGTATTTCTCCTGAACAAGCGGCGTCAGAACGAAATGCTCTACTCCCGCTTTTATAAACCTCTCCATCTTATCTATGACCTCCTCGTAGCTCCCGTAAATGAATCTCTCTTCCACAAGCTCGAAGGGAATTTTTTTCGCAACCTCTAAAACCCTCCTCACATTCTCAGCGTTAAATTCGAATCCGAGCAAATCTGGGAAATCGACGCTTATCCCCAATTCTTTAAGAAAATCATCTCTTCTTGGAGATAGTAGTGAAAGAAGCTTTCCCGGAACTTCTATTCTCTTTCTTGCCACGTCATATCTCTCTGAAATTACGATATAAGCGAATAGTCCAGCCTCTATATTCCTCTGAGCTTTCTCTCTTATCTTCCTTAGATTCTCTCTGTATCTCTTCACCCCGATCGACGCAGTCGGAATCCAACCGTCTCCATACATAGCTGTAAGCTCAATCGTTCTCTTAGAATTCCCGGCAACCCAAATCGGAATTCTTTTGCGAGGAGAGATAAAAGCATCCTTTAACTTGAAAAATCTTCCGTTGAAGCTAACTCTCTCCTCTTCCATAAGCATCCTCATAATCCTTAGCCCCTCTTCGAGCTTTGAAACAGCGAAGCTCATATCTATCCCGAATGGTATTGTGTTCATCCCTTCACCCGCACCTACGCCCAAGATTGCTCTTCCGTTGGAAAGAAAATCAAGGGTTATCGCTGATTGAAGGAGAACGGCTGGGTGCTTTCTTAAAACATCGCTAACACAAGTTCCGAGCTTAACGTTCTCAGTCTTACAACTCAGATAGCTTAGAATGCTGAAGGCTTCGAATGACTCGAAATTCTTTATCCCGATTCCGATCAAATGATCGGGTGTAAAAACGGAATCGAAGTCGTTTTTGTCCGCATATATTGCGGATTTCAAAATTAAATCTATTGGATCGTGGGGGAGCTGAACCCCGATTTTTACCATAAACTGAGAAATTTCACAATCCTTATAAACTTTGTCTATTTTAAATAAATAATGGTGATAATCAATGAAGAGGTTAGTTAGTTTATTGCTGATCGTCTTAGCTATAGCTGCCATTTCTGGATGCGTTCAACAGGAGAAAAAAACTCTAACGATCGGTGTCATAGTTCCGGAAACGGGAATCTTCTCTCCTGCCGGAAAAGCGATGAAGAATGCTGCAATGCTTGCCGAGGAGCATGTGAACTCCCTTGGGCTGTCGAAGTATAAGGTTAAAGTCATATTCGCCGACGGCGGTTCGACGCCTGAGAAAGCTAAAGCCGCCTTCATGGAACTGGCATCGAAGGCTGACATAATTGTAGGAGCATATTCGAGCGATCAGGCTGTTGTTTGTGCTGAGGCGGCGAAGGAGACGAAGAAGATTTACATAGCGAGCGTGGCATCAACTGATCAACTCGAAAAGATGGTTGCTGAGGGTAACAAATACGTTTTCAGAAATTCATACAACACATCATACTGGGGAAAGCTTGCGGCGGAATTTCTGAAGATTTCGAAAGCTGAAGGTTATTATTTCGTCGGCTACGATCCGCTGAAAACGTTCAACGAAGGGATGCTTAGGGAGATAGAGAAAGCTAATGTAACGAAGAAGATCGGAGAGGTTTATTATCTGAGCACGAAAGTGTCTCCGAACGATTTTGCGGTTAAGGCTGAGAATGTGGCAAAGGTGATGGGTGATAGAGATGTCTTAATACTCGGCGATCCCGGAGGGACTTCAATAGGCTTCGTTAAGGCTTACAGAAAAGCTGGTGGTAAGGGAATAATCTATTCAGTCGGTGGTGTTCTGGCTTTACCGCATATACTGAAGAAGATCAACGTTAGCTACATAGCATTCCAAGCTGCGGCACTTGAAACTACTGAGAAGACAGATTTAACGAAGAAATACTTCGAGGATTACAAGAAGAAATTCGGAGAAGATGCGAATAACTTTGCAGGGATATTAACGTATGATGCAGTCCTAATAGCATCTCAAGCTTGGGCTGGAAATACGGATAAAACCATTGCGAATCTTGAAAAAGGTGAATTCAAGGGTGCAGCAGGAATATACAAGTTTAGCAAGAATCATCAAGCCTTGTGGGGCAGCAAGAATTTGAAAGGAGTTATAGGAGAATTTGTTAAAGGAAAGATAGAAGTCGTTTATCCTGAGAAATTTAAAACTTCAGAAGTCATATGGCCTTAAGCATCTTCTATAATTTTTTTGCCCTCTCGATAATGGCTTTAGCTATCTCTCTCAATTTCAGACTCGCAAAATTTCTAAACCTATCCTTAGCGGGACTTTTCGCAGCAGGAAGCTACATAGCCTATTTCTTGCCGAATATTGCTTTATGCTTGATCTTAGGCGGAATTTTCGGTTTTTGCATAGCTTTCTTCATAACGAAATTTTGTAAGAGCATAGTTGAGGCGACTATATCAAGCTTGGGCTTCGGATTGTTGATAGAGAGGATTCTCTACATCATACACGAATCCTCATACTACTACATACTGAATTACGATTTCTCTTGGCTGTCATTCCCTTCTGCGATTATAATATACGCCGCAATCTTTACATTATACATCTCAAAATTCGGATTAAAGCTGAAATTCATAGAGAGCGATATAGAGCTTGCGGAAATCTACGGAGTTGATACGAGGAAGTTCGTTTATTTGACGATCATTCTAACATCATCAGCCGTTACGCTCTTCGGTTTCATTTACGCATCCTTCTTAGCTATAACACCAACTGTCGGCTTCGGATATCTCATCTCAGGGATAATAATAGCAGCTCTTGCAGCCCAATTCAGGTTCACCGGCGTATATCACTATCTAACGGTCGTATTGATTACTTTCATTTTGACAAAGATTTTCGAGGTGGGAATTTGAAGATCGCAGAGATAATAATAATCTCAGTCTTTGCCGCAATAGCATTTTTCTTGGGACAGTTTTATCAATGGGTCTTCAGCATAATGGCGATATACGCTATGATCACGATATCGTGGAATTTAATGAAAACGATCGGCAGGCTAAGCATGGGACATGCTATGCTTTTCGGTCTGCCAGCCTATCTTTCCGCTATAGCTCTCAATTTCTCTTTTGAAGCGTCGATCTACGTCTTCTTCATCTCAACAATTTTCTTAAGTATCCTATTCTATTTTTTCTCAAAATTTACAGGTAGAACTGCTTTCGTTTTTCTAAGCTTAGTTATTTCGATTCTACTGTGGATTTCTATACCCAGAGTCGTTATCAGGAAAAATGGCTACCTTATCGGAGGGGAAGTGGGATTCAACTTCTACAGCGTATCTACGCAACAAATATTCTTTATTTCAGCGATCTCGTTAGTGTTAGCTTACGTATTCTCCTCTTTCATCTTATCATCGAAGCTCGGATACTTCATGAAAGCGGTCGGAGATGATGAGACTGCATCCAAGGCAGTGGGAATAAACGTCGATAGGATAAAATTCCTAACCATGCTATTTTCAACATCCATCTCAAGCCTTTCGGGATTGCTTTACGCTTTAAATTTCGGGCATATAAGCTACGATGTCTTTTCCGTCGAGATATCGATATTTCCCTTCGTAGCCTCGCTTCTATCTGCCGGAAACCTCTTTCTTTCAGTCATATCGAGTTTCTTCCTGATCTTTTTAACGAGATCTCTGAACTCAATCTATCCGGGCTTAATGGACGTCTTTTATGCTCTAATTCTTATATTTTCACCGAAGATAGGAGGATTTGTTTATGTTAAGAGTAAGAAATTTGTCGAAGAGCTTTAACAGTCTGATAATTCTAAGAAACGTGAATTTTGAAGTTAAGAGAGGCGAGGTTATCGGAATATTCGGGCCTAATGGTAGCGGAAAGTCAACGCTGTTGAAATGCATAGCCGGACTTGAAAAACCGGATTGCGGGAAGGTTATTCTCAGAGATAGAGACGTAACCGATCTAAAACCATGGGAAATCGTGGAAGTAGGCATAGTTTACGCTTTCCAGATTCCGAGACCTTTCAAAAGCTTAACGTTCCTTGAGAATATCGCAATAGCTCTCATGAGATTTCGTAGCAGAGATGAGGCTATGGAAAATGCTAAGGAGATATTAGACAAATTCGAACTCGATGATCTCGCAAATAAAAAAGCCGGAAATTTGTCGCAAGGAGAGACGAAGTTGCTTGAGACTCTCAGAGCTTACGCTACGAATCCGGAAGTGATGCTATTGGATGAACCTTTCGCAAGCTTGGACATGGAGAATGCTCTGAGATTGAAGAGCAAGCTAAAGATGATGAAAGCAGAGGGAATTTCGATGATAATAACCACACACAGGAAGAAAATAATAAGTGATATTGCAAGCAGATTTTACATGCTCAAAGAAGGTGTCATTCATGCTGAAAGCTGAAAACGTAAGCGTTATCAGAAACGGAATAAAGATACTCGATAACGTTAGCTTCAGCCTTGAGAAAGGTGAGATTTTGCTTGTAATAGGCCCGAATGGAAGCGGGAAGTCAACGTTATTCAAAGCACTAATAGGCTTGATAGATTTCGACGGGAAAGTTACCTTGAACGGCAGAGATATATCCAATCTGAGACCTCACGAGAGATTCAAGCTTGGAATAGTTTTAGCTCCAGAGAGGATGAGATGTGCATTAGAATTGAGCGTTAAAGAAAATATAGAGATTGCCGGAAGATTCGATGAAGCAAAAAAGATATTTCCGGAGATTGAAAAGATTAAGGACAGGAAGGTTGAAAAATTGAGTGGAGGTGAGAGGCAACTCGTAGTATTTTCGAGAGCTTTCGTATCGAATCCTAAGTATCTTCTGCTCGATGAACCCTTCCAAGCTGTCTCGGATAAATTAAGCGAGAGGATGCTGAAGGAGATAGAGCGTATGAGAGGGAATTGCGGAATAGCCGTTATATCTCACGATAAGATAGATGAATTGGCTGAGATATCTGACCGGGTTTATCTAATGGTTGCCGGAAGAATTAGGAAGGAATTTTCTGGAGACGAGATAAAAAAACTTGAGAAGTATATGGTTATATAGCTACTCGATGTATATAGCCGGCTTTCCGGGCATTGATGCTTTCCTCTTGCTCTCAGGAACCTTATCCGGGTTGAGATGGATTTCGAGTGAGGTTTCTTTCTCTATGAAATCCCTATTCTCATCTATCACTCTGTATTCATCGATATCAGCGAATTCGATCTCCTCTTTGAATAGCCTTTTGATAAAGCTTTGAATTTCCTTCGCAAGCGGTTTAAATCTATCATCGCTCATAAGGGCTTTCATAACCTCTTTCATATTTTTCTTCTGCTTCGCAACAATCAAAACATCTCTCTTCCAGTCTTCTGCGATTGCTATGTAAACCCTCTTAGCCTCTTTCACGAATTTCTTGACCTCATTTATGTCATCTATTAAGCTTTTCAGATATTCCTCTTCCCTCTCTATTCTTTCGTTAACCAAGCTCTCATCATACTCTGGATAGCTCTCCAAGCTTATGAAAGAGTTGTGTTTGCGATGCCATATTTCCTCGCAGAGATGAGGAATGAACGGTGCTAAGAGCTTGAGCCAGTCATCGAAGATTACATCGAGGTTTTTCCCACCCCTCCTCAGATACCATCTAACATCGCTCATGACCTCGAAGAAGGCTGTATTAACTGCTTTCCTTGTTTGAAGGTTATCCATAGCTTCCCTCGTCTTCTTTATCGCTTTTTGAAATCTGCTTATCAACCACTCGTCGATCCTTTCGATCTCGCCTCTCTTTCCGTAATATCTCTGGGCTAAGCTGTAAAGTCTCATCAGGTGAGCCGATAAATTCTCAACCTCCCTCCTCTTCCAATCTGCGTCGCTATCGTATTCCGCTGCATGCAAAATATACATCCTCGTTACATCCGCTCCGAATTCTTCAACAGCTCTCTTCATCGTTAAAAGCGGCCCCTTGCTTTTGCTCATCTTCTTCCCTTCGAGACTTACGTATCCGTTGACAGCTATCGCCTTCGGCCAATACTTCTCAGGGAATATTGCGATGTGATGGAAGAGGTAGAATAAGAGGTGATTCGCAACAAGATCCTTCCCGCTGCTCCTTAAATCCACAGGATACCAGTATTCGAATTCCTCTCTTATCTTTCTTAGCATCTCAACATCTATCCCCGCCTTCTCCGCAACCTCCTTAGCATCTCCTTCTCCGAGAAAAACGAAATCAAAGAATTCTGGAACAAGATTTTCCGCTGTTAGCAATCCAGAATTTATGAATTTCGCTATTATGTAGTATGCCATGTATATCGTCGAATCTGAAAGGCTTTCGATCAGCCATTCTCTGTCCCAAGGAATCCTCGTCCCCAAACCTTTTCTTCTCGCACAAGCTTTATCTTTTAGCCATTCAATCTTGTTTCTGAATTCCTCCTTATAGTAATCGGGGATTATCGTCATCTTCTCCAGCCATTCGAGAACTCTTTGCTTCCATTCTCTGTTCGAATAATTGATGAACCACTGATCCTTAACAACCTTAACAACGCATTTTGTCCCGCATCTGCATATAACCGGCTTTTCACTAAACTCGTAGAAAACGTCTGCGAGATTTTTGCGGATTAAATCCTCATGAACTCTGTCTTTAGCAATCGACACAGGCATTCCGCTGTAATCGGTGTTATCGAGCATCACACCCTTATGAAACTCCTTCTTATAGAGTATCTTGGTGGCTTTTTCGAGCAAATCGACTTGCTTCTGGCTTTCAATTCCAAGCTCTCTAACTATATCTTCAGCGGGGATGTCATATTTCTCGTTCTCAATTTTTATCAAAACGATCGGCTTGATAACATCTTTGCTTATTCTGTATTCCTCAAGCTTCTCCTCAATTTCCCTTAAGGCTACGTAGTCGAACGGGGCATGTGCCGGAACGCTCATTACCACTCCTGTCGCATTATCGGTATCAACGAAATCAGCAGGCAAAATGGGGACTTTCTTTCCTGTAACCGGATTCATGACGAATTTGCCGAAGAATTCCTTCGCATCAACTTCTTCTACAAATTCAACTTTTTTGTCCATATACTTCAATTTCTCATAAGCTTCTCTGCTAACAACCCACTTCTCGCCATTAACATTTGCAATAACGTATTTAGTTGGCTTCAACCAGATGTTAGTTACGCCGTAAACAGTTTCCGGCCTTAGAGTTGCACACGGAAAGATAAGATCGTTGTATCTGAATTTTATAACCGTAAAATCTATTATCGTTGCCTCTTCGCCGGTTAAAAGATCGTGATCCTCAACTGGATTGTCATCATGAGGGCAATATCTTACGGGATGACTCCCCTTAACTATAAGCCCCTTTTCTTTCAGCTTCCAATACTGCCACTCTATGAATTTCTGGTAAGCTTCATCAGTCGTCGTAAACTTCCTTCTCCAATCTATGGAATATCCGATCATCTTAAGGGCTTTCTCAGCCTCTTTCGAAAAGTATTCAACTATCTTTTCGGGTGTCGTCAGCTTCAGCAGATCGTCGAGTGGGACGTCGTGGTATTTCGTATAAACATCTATAGTCCTCTTGTCCCTCTTAGCTATAAGCTCCGCAAGACCTATTATGGGCGTTCCCGTTACATGAAAACCCATCGGGAATAAGACGTTGTATCCGAGCATTCTCTTATATCTTGCAAAGGCATCACCTATCGTGAACGTTCTCGTATGTCCCGCATGGAGATTACCGTTAAGGTAAGGATAAGGGATCGTTATGAAAAATTTCTCTTTCTCACTAATTTCAGCATTAAAAATCTTCGCCTTCTCCCACTCTTTCTGCCACTTCTCCTCTATGTCTCTGAAGTTCATGAGTGAAATAAAATCATTGTTTAAAAATGTTTACTCAATTTTTCCCCGAAGATTGGAGAGATTAGATAGATCAGATTTATCGCGAAAACTAAGTAAACGAGGTAGAGATTGAATATCGCTCCAGCTATTACGAATGCTGTTAGCAAAAGCAGAGGTCTGCTCTTAACTTTCTTGTATTTAATCTCGCTTATCATTAAAAATGCCAAGATCAGACTTAAGATGCCGGCGTAAAATTTTCCGAAGATAAAGAAGGTAGATACTAGGAGGAGAGATGAGGATGTTATAGGAAACCCGACGAAATTCTCAGTCTTCTCCGCAGTAAATCTTGCAAGCCTGAACATTCCTGCTAAGAGGTAAGCTAAGGAGAATGTGGGGAAGAAGAATGCTGTTGCAACGCCGAAAGATGCAAAATCTGCGAGAGAATCCATGTATTTCCCGTATTTTCCGGAAAATCCTTTTCTTGCAAGATATCCGTCAAAGCCATCCATCAATGCGGCAACGAATATGAATCGAGGATCTTTAAAAATTATAGCAAGAAAACCGAAGAGGACGTTGAAGAATGAGAAATAATCAGCTAAATCAACATTCCTCATGTTCTCACCGCAATAG